>CALRLS020000326.1:0-6522 GCA_943368815.1 Cyanobium sp. NIES-981 | reverse complement strand
ATCAAGACCAGAGTTATTCACTGAAGGGAAGGACATTCACCTCGCTTTTACGGAATAGTGATTTATGGCATAAGACTACCTATAGAAACCAAAAGGTAAAAGAGTTAATTGTCTGGCAGTCGATTTTTGCAGAACCTTCTGAATTAGTTGAGGAAAATACAGAAAATGCCATCGAGTATAAAATTGTAGAGCTTTTATCTAACCGAGAGTTGATGGAAGAAGGTAACAGAATGAATCATTGCGTAGGCTTATACGGGCACTATTGTGTAAAAGGAAAAAGCAGGATTGTATCGTTGAGAAAGTATCAGAATGGCTTTGAAATAGAAAGAATGGCCACAATCCAGATAGATTTGCCAACGAGAAAAGTCATTCAGGCAAAGCAACGATATAATCATCCTATCAGTGAAAAAACGATGAGTTTAATGTCTCGGTGGACTAATAAACATGAACTAAAAATAAACACACATTTATAAGATTAAATAGAACAATGAGAAAATTAGCGAGTATTCAAAAAATTATCGCACTCGAACCAATTGAGGGAGCCGATAATATCCTGAAAGCTAAGGTTCTGGGTTGGGAGCTTGTGATTAAAAAAGGTGAATTTGCAGTGGGAGATTTTTGTATCTATTGTGAAGTCGACAGTTTGCTTCCCGATAAACCGGAATTTGAATTTTTGAGGGCAAAAAGTTTTCGTATCAGGACTATCCGGCTAAGGGGCCAAATCTCACAGGGTATTTGTTTCCCTTTGAGCTATCTACCGGAAAGCTTTGAAATTGAAGAAGGAGCAGATTGTACAGATGCAATGGGCATTATCAAATATGAACCACCTTTTGACCCTGGCTCTGCCTGTCTAGGAGGAAATGCTAAGGGAAAATTCCCTTCGTTTATTCCTAAAACTGATGAAACCAGGGTACAGATTTTGCAAAATGTACTGGCAAAATACGCAGGTCAGGCTTGTTATGTTGCCGAAAAACTTGATGGTAGCTCTGCTACCTATTATATAAGAGATGGTGTATTCGGAGTTTGTTCAAGGAATCTGGAAATTGAAGAAGATAGCCAAAATACCTTCTGGAAAGTAGCCAAAGCATTGAGTATTGAAGAAAAAATGAGGTCTTTGAATGGTAATTATGCTTTGCAGGGTGAATTGGTAGGAGAGGGTATTCAGTATAATAAAATGAGAATGAAAGGCAATACTGTATTCTTTTTCAATCTCTTTAAGATTGATACTTTTGAGTATGTTTCTTATGCTAATTTTATGCGGCTGATGAAAGAACTCGAATTGCCAACTGTACCTGTACTGAATGATAATTTTATCTTGCCTGATAGTATTTCTGACCTAGTTGAGATGTCAAAGATTAAGTCAAGTCTTCAACCTGCAATGTGGGCCGAGGGTATTGTAATCAGGTTGTTGGACGAAAAGTTGGATAGGTCACTTCTCAGAGATTTAGGTGGACATGGACGGATTTCATTTAAAGTAATTAATCCGGAGTTTTTGTTGAAATATAATGAGTAACAATTAAATCGTACCCTTATGAACTATCAGATTATCAGAGATGAAAACCTTTTTACGAGCTTTATCAATTGGTTACCCGAGCTTAAGAAAAATGAAACATATTATGTATCATTATTAGCCCGTAGCAAGTATCATCCGGCAGTGGGAAGCGATAAAGCGCAGGTGAAAAGGTTCACTGCAAGCAGAGATTTTCTGTATGATAAAGTGAAGCAACTTGAGTGTGAATTGGGGACGTATAAATATAAGGGTGTAGATATTCCACAAGAAGCATTGGCGCTTTATATCAGCCCTAATCCACGTGATATGGAGAAGGCATGCAAGAGTGCCTTGATAAGATTTGCCGAACTGATTACTAAAGAATATAGTGGTTATAATCCTCATCAGGAGGTATTATCGGAAATACAGAAATCGTGTAGCAGAAAGATTTACTATGACCTCGATTTTGACAAAGTAGAGATTGAAGAAACTTTGGTAACTATTAAGCAACATATCAACGAGGATTGCCTGACAGTATTGAAAACCCGGGGTGGGTTTCATTTATTGGTTGAAGTAGCAAGAATTGATAAGCAATATGCAAAAACGTGGCATCAGTCAATCAGTAAAATAGAAGGATGTGATATAAAAGGAGATAATCTGATACCTATACCAGGTTGTACGCAGGGAGGTTTTATCCCTTATTTTATGTGATAATCCTATTGAATCAACACAATACGCATGGAGAATTGCAGGAGATGCTTGATGCTCCTGCTCCATGCAAAAAGCGAAAAGGAGGTAGTCCGAATGGACGAGGAGCTTGTCTTGAAAACAAGTAATACTACACAGTATTATGGGTTCGATTCCTATTGCCTCCGCAAAATTAAATGAGCATGTACCCCAATCGGAAGAGGGGTCTGTTTCAGAAACAGTTAAGTATGGGCGGTCGGCCGCTGCCGTTCGAATCCCATCATGCTTACAATAGTATAAGGGAAAATAGTCCGTAAGTGGGAGCGGGGCGGTCTGTAAAACCGTTGCTTTTAAGCCTTGTGTGCGGCCGCCCTGCGGTTCGATTCGCACTTTTCCCACAATTAGAGTAAAGGAAAATGAAATGCGGAAATTAAAAGATGAATGGGGTAATTGTTAAAATTGCTGCAATTACCCCAGAAGCGGCAGTCATTATGGCTTAATTTATTTTTTTACTAAAATAATAGAGAGTAAATTCTGTTGGACAGGACTTTGATTTCTAAACAAGTGGGTCACTTGTGAATGAAGTTCGATTCTTCTGCTCTCTGCTGAGTAATTATTGTATTATGGAAAAATAGCCGAGTTGGTCAAGGCACTGGTTTGAAAAACCAGCAATGTAAGTTCGATTCTTACTTTTTCCACTCTATTTAACAAATAAAAGCATGGAAAAAGAACGTTTATTGATTGTCGGTTTAGAAGAAAATGAAGTAAAAGAGATTCGTAATCATATTGACTGTTTACTGGTTTCTAATGACTTTCTACCAAATATTAGATTGATAGAGGGTGGTCTCTATGTAGAAAGTGCTTTTAAACCTGATAAATACTTAAAGGTTGATAGAGTAATTTATCATGGAATATTTGAAAACGACTATGATTTTATCACGCTTTTAGCTTTGTGGGGAGGTAAATGTTTACCAAATCCTTCTGCAATGATGGATTTACGACTCCGACATTCAGGTTTAGTAAGGTCATTAAAGGCAACCCGATTTAAGAATTTAAAACGAGGAATGTCAATTAAAGTTGAAAATTGGCAAGTGCAAAAAGCAGTGGTGGCAAAGTGGGGAAATTGGCATTGTGGCGAAAATAAAGAATTATTTGATTCAGATTTCACTACCTCAGAACCAACATTATTTGAGCCGTTTATTGAGGGAGAAGCAGTAAGAATTATGTTGATTGAAGAAGAAGCATGGCAAATTAAATTGGAGGGGGATGATTGGAAAAAATCACTTCATCATTCACAATCAAGGCAAATGTCAATTGATGAGGATTTATTAGAGGATTCAAGAAACATTGCCAGGTATTTTGATTTGGAGATTGTGGGTATAGATTATATGATTTCTTCGGATAAAAATAAGTATTTACTTGAAGTTAATCATATTCCTAATGTAACAGTTTTCCCCTTTATAAATGATTCATTTATAAAATATGCGGTGAATTGGGTAAATAAATAGGCTATAAAATGCTTGGACTTGAAACATAGAATAAAGACAATCAAGGAATCGTTAAATGTAGTTTTGCTGACTAAAAAAATACCGGGTCGTCTAAGTGGAAGGATATGACAATACGAATGTTAAGACCAAGGTTCGAATCCTTGTCCGGTAACAAATGATGAAAAAGCTATTATATTGAACCTTTAAACTAAAAGTTAGATGATACTCGCAGTAGATGTTTTTTATGAACAGAATCGAGCCAAAATAGTGGGCCTGGTTTTCGAACAATGGACTGATGCCAAATATGCGCAAAAGATTGAAAAATATAAAAATGACATAGCCGAATATGAGCCAGGGGCATTCTATAAACGAGAATTACCATGTATTATGGATATTCTGGCTGATTTGGATCTGACACAACTCAAATACATTATAGTAGATGGATATGTGTTTCTGGATGACGAAGGTAAGCCTGGTTTAGGGAGTCATTTATACGATGCGTTGTCAGTAAAAGTTCCTGTAATTGGTGTTGCCAAAACATCTTTTGCTAATAATAAAAAGTATGTGGCGGAGGTATTCAGAGGCACCAGCCAGAAACCATTATTTGTCACTGCCATTGGTGAGGATTTAACAAAGGCAGCCGCTAAGGTACACAGCATGTATGGAGATTATCGCTTCCCGACGCTGTTGAAAGAACTGGATAATTTCACGAAAAGTGATGCGGTTTTAAAATAATAAAATAGATTATTAAAAATATTTTTGATTGCAAGTCATTGACTATGAAGTATTTGTAGTGAATGTAAAAAAATATTTTTTACTACGCAGATAGACTGCGTAATAGGTATGAAACTTTGTATCATCAATTTAGTAAGTAAGTTCTTTGATAATAATAAAAACAAAAAAGAAGTGCCGTAGATGAGAGTTACTTCGCCTTCCACGCCGTGGGTCATTGGTTCGAATCCAATCTGTTCAATTTGATTTAAATTGGGTAGTAGCTCAGTCCGGTAGAGCAACGTAATAGTCTCTTTTCGCTCTTTGCCTTCTTTAAAATCTGGGTGTTCCGCAGATGGTTATACGGGCTTGTTTTGGATACAAGTGTTCGCTGGTTCGAATCCAGCTACCCAGACTATCAAGTGCCGTCGAGAAGTCATACTTCGTTTCCAGGGTTGGGATATGGGTGGTTGCCGCAAGGTACAAGTCCTATCTGCAAAAATTTGCAGTGGTCGAAATTAAGACACAACCGTGCACATGAAAGATGAGCCTATAGGAGACTACTCGCTTATTACTTTGATTAATAATCCGCTCGGTTGGGCAAATTGGTAAAGTCGCCGTAATTTTTAACGGAGGTTATGGGTTCGAGTCCCGTACCGAGTGCAAGCAAGTGTCGTAGATAAGAGCTACTTCGTAGTTCATCTGGCTAGAACGTTAGACTTGTAATCTAAAGGCAGTAGGTTCAAATCCTACCAATTTTGTGCTCTTGTCGCTGTTTACCTTGCTTATTTTTAAATGTTGCGATTAGTGTAGTGGTTTACACAGCGTAATTGATTACGCGATGGTTTGTGGAGCCGTTAAGACGAGTTCGAATTTCATATCGCAACCAATCAAGTTGAAAACACTTTTCACTTATCATCTTGATTATTTCGTTCGGTTGGGCAAATTGGTTAAGCCGCTACACTTTCACTGTAGAAATTACGGGTTCAAGTCCCGTACCGAATACAAAAGTGCCGTAGAAAAGATATACTTCGTTTGAAATCAGAGAGTTGTAGGTAAAAGCCCTACTTTCATTTTAATGAAATAGCTCAAAAAAGAATAGAGCATCTGACTTAGAAAAAAATCTTTTTGATTATTGCCTTTTACCTGATCAGGCAAATGCTGTGACTAAGCTTGTGACTAATGCCTGTATCGGGTTCAATGAGGTGCCGTAAAGAAGTGTTACATCGTCTGGTCGTACAGAAGAAATTCTGCGAGGTTCGAATCCTTAAAACACACTTTTTGCTTTTTGCCCTCATTTTAAGATTACCTCATAGCTCAGTCGGTAGAGCACCATCCTGTTAAGATGGCAGTCGTTAGTTCGAGCCTAACTGAGGTAGCATTTATTTTTCGTCAATGCTGTGATTATACAGTCGGATCGTCTAATTGGTTAAGACATCGGGATTTGGCCCCGAAGATTGAGGTTCAAGTCCTTATCTGATTACTGAATAGATTTATTATTACTCTGTAGCTCAGTTGGTTAGAGCTCTGGCCTTTTAAGCAAGAGGTCGTCAACGGTCGGCCGCTGCCGTTCGAATCTGACCAGAGTAACATCAGGTGCCGTAGAAAAGAGTTACTTCGCCTTTTAAGCCGTGGGTCGCTGGTTCGAGTCCAGCCTGCCCGACTAAATTTTGGTCATTCGGGTGGTAGCTCAGTTGGTAGAGCAACGTAAACAGTCTCTTTTCGTTTTTTGCCCTGAAATGGTCTGATAACTCAGGGGTAGAGTTGTTTTCTGATACGAAACAGGTCGGTGGTTCGATTCCATCTCAGACTACAATTATAATTTGTTTATTACTCCGTAGCTCAACTGGAAGAGCATCATCCTTCTAAGATGAGGGCTGTTGGTTCAAATCCAACTGGGGTAACATCAGGTGCCGTGGATAAGAGTTACTTCGTCTCTAAAACTCTGTTGGCTCTTTTCGTTTGTAGCCCTGAATTAGTTTGATAGCTCAATGGTAGAGCGGTTCTCTCATAAGGAACAGGTTAGTAGTTCGATTCTACTTCAGACTACAAGTTTGGTGCATCAAATACTTCCTCTCAGAATGGTTCTGAGATGGCGTTATTCAAACAAAATTTTTTCAATTATGAAATTCAATATTTTGAATCGTG
>CALRLS020000325.1:0-6522 GCA_943368815.1 Cyanobium sp. NIES-981 | reverse complement strand
AAAGAGATGTACGAATATTTAACTTTCTCTGAACTGTATTGTGTCTATCACATACTTATTATTACTATCTCTTTTTACTAGAATATAAACCAGAAAGTCTTTATTGCGGCTGCGATAATTGGCTACACTATATCTTAAATCTACATTCGATGCACCCTGATAAACGAATTGAAAAGACAAGGGCGGATTATGCTGGAAGAACAGTTTAAAAATCTGTTCTGCTTGTTGAGAGGATATTTTCTGGAAATCAATTTTTTCAGAGTCAATGATCAGTTCTATTTCCTGATTAAGGCAACTGGCCAGCATTTTAGGGTTGCCGCCTTTAAATGACATTCTGATACGGTCAGTTAATTCATTATCAACTCTTTTCTCAATTATAGTAACATTACCCCTGGGTTTTGATGCATTTACAAAAACTATTAGGACTAAAGCAGCAAAAAGGTATTTCAATAGCTTCATATTATAGATGTGATAAGTTTTATTAACTTTGTAGGTGATTTATTTGTAGTCGGGTACATAAACTATGCCAAAATCATATACTATCCTGAATGGTATACTCATTATGATTTAATAAAAATCAAATATGTCTAATCAATTATTAAACAGCACAGAGACTTTTCAAAAGATACGCCGTATAGCCTATCAGATTTACGAACAGAATTTTGATGAGTCAGAAGTAATCATTGCAGGTATTAACGGTGAGGGTTATTATTTTGCCGAACTATTGGTCACTGAATTGAAACAAATATCTTCTTTAACTGTAAGTATTGCCAAGGTCAGTGTAGACAAACAGGCCGAGTCGCAACCTGAGATTAAGATAGAAAGTGCAGTAGATACTTTTCGGAATAAGAATGTCGTTCTATGTGATGATGTATTAAATACTGGCAAAACACTAGCCTATAGCCTACGTCCGTTTTTAAGTATTCCTTTAAAGAAAATACAGGTAGCAGTAATTGTAGACAGAAATCACCCGAGATACCCGATATTGGCCGATTACGTTGGATATTCTCTTTCAACGACATTAAACGAGCATATTCAGGTGATTTTAAGCGATACAACAAAAACAGGCGTGTATTTGTATTAACTTTGTTGAAGAATGATAACCAAGATAAACCTTGTCAGGTTCGTACTTATTTTTGTGTCAGCAGTCGGCATCTATGCCTGCAATAATAAACAAGAACCAGATTATCTGCCCAAACCCACAGGGTTTAACCGCCTTGATTTACCGGAACACACCTACCAGCCACTGGCAGACGGACACCCATATACTTTCGAATATTCAAAAGCAGCTATTATTCAGAAAGACACTTTCAGAGGTGCAGAGCCACATTGGATAATAGTGTATTATCCGAAACTGAATACACGGATTCAGTTTACCTATAAAGCAGTTAATAATGATCCTAAGCGCCTGCAGAATATGATGGCTGATGCGGCTAAACTAGCATTTCATCATGATAAAAAGGCTTACTCTATTACCGATAAAATACTGACCACCAAATCGGGAAAAAGGGCAATTATTTTTGAGCTTGAAGGAGAGGTGCCAAGCCATTACCAGTTTTTCGTGACTGACACCACCACACATTATTTAAGAGGAGCCTTATATCTGATGACAGCTACACAGAATGATTCTTTACGTCCTGTGATTGACTATATGAAAGCCGATTGCAGGCATATTCTGGAAACATTAAAGTGGAAATAGTGTAGTTTTCTACACCATTCCCACTTTTTCATGGCTTAAAGCTGAGAAACATAGGCTTATAATGGGAAAGCCACTTTAAAACTTAATTTTACTTCATCCCTGGTTTTTATTCCGAATAGAGAAGGACGTTCTATCTGAAACTGACTCAATAGAATATCAAACTTACCATCCAATGCTATTCTTTTATCGCTATCTGTGCGTGTCACCGTAATAGTTATAGGTTTTGTGACACCATGGAAATTAAGATTTCCCTCTGCAGTCAGTGTATTATGTTCACTTTTTATTTTGTTACTTGTAAAAGTTACTTTCGGATATTTCAATCCTTCCAAAGCCTCTATTGCATGCGAGTCCCGGTTTGCATTACCGCTGTCAAAGGCATCTACCTTTAATGATACCGCTACCTGGGTGATGGTTTTGGTATTATCATCATATACAATAACAGCATTTACATCTTTGCAGACCCCTTCCCAATCATGCGCAGGGTGGCTCATGGCATAAGTAACAGTAGAGGTTTTCTTATCTGCTACAATCTTTCTGCTATCAGTATGAGGCGAAAAAGCAAAGACAGAAAATAATATTAAAATGGCTATTAAGTTCACTAATGTTTTCATTATCTATTAATTAGCTGAATATTTTAAATTTTGTGAGGATTACGGAGAATAATCAGAATTCAAATTTTAATACAATCATTGATGCAAAGTAAGCCCCGAAGGTAGTATAGGCAGCGGCTCTGTGATAGGGTTTCAGTTTAAAATTATCACTGATTTTATGAGCCAGTACATTGGTTGTTATCATACCCGTAAGGTGAATGTAAGATAAGTATTTATGTACTTTTACATTGCTTATCCCTTTACGATTGAACATACCCGGCGGGGCAGTAAAAGCCATCAATGCAGTAGTGGCATAAGCTATGTTAATACCGGTTGCGGTGGCTTCATGTGCCCTTTTGATACGGGTATAATCATCACCGCCTGCTTTGTATAGTCTGGCACCAAGAAAACCCTGAGCCAGCATTCCTGCCGCTGTTAGTACACCCATTGCCTGGTGGATTTTGAACATGGTTCTTCTTACCTTCAGCTCTTTGGCTCTGTTTTCGGCAGTTAATTTGGGGGCAATGCCTATTTTTCTGTAAAGCCCTTTTTCTCCCCAGAAAATCCTTTGGGTCAATAGCATTTTATCCGGTAAAAGCTGTGTTTGCGTAGTATTTGTATCTAAATCAGCCAGAAGGCTATCAGATTCAGTAATCTGAGCAAATGCTGATGTAGAAAACAGGATAAAAAAGAGCAATAAAGAAATTCGTTTCATAAAATAATTAAAATTGTTTGGTTGA
Organism: Cyanobium sp. NIES-981; assembly: GCA_943368815.1. GTDB lineage: Bacteria > Bacteroidota > Bacteroidia > Cytophagales > Spirosomataceae > Emticicia. The sequence continues at coordinate 3,493 of CALRLS020000325.1, read as the reverse complement.
TATTAGGAGGAGGATATTGCTACCCTCCTTAACCTAAAACACGCTATTCATAAACACATATATCCGATATTTTTAAGAAACACATATATCCATTAAGGATGTTAAGCTGAAACCCTTAGGGTATTACCGCTATTCTGAATTTCAGTTTTATAAACTGCTAAGGATTGTGTGGCAGGAGATAGTTTTACAGATCCATCTAAGTTAAATTCTGACCCATGATTTGGGCATTTAAAATCATTGGTAGCACTACGGAATGCAATAGTGCTGCCCTGATGCGTACATACTTTCGATAAAGCCACGTAAGAACCACCGGTATTCACGATGATGATATTGGCTACATAATTAAACTCACCCGTTGTTTTTAATTTACTGTAATCGGCATGAGTCAGGTCCACAGTAAAATCAAGGCTTGCACCACTGGTAGTACCTTTAATCGCTCCGCTGGTATTGGGTCCAGGTCCGGGACCTGGTCCAGAGTCAGGAGTAGGGTCATCATCACCACCGCAGGCTGTCAGGCCTGTACCCAAACAATAAAAAGCCATTAAAGCGCCACTGCTTAATCCCATTTGTCGTAAAAACTGTCCTCTGCTTAATTGTGTTTGTTCCATAGTCAAGTATAAATTTAGTCGGTTATACAAGCTTTACGGATAATTTAAAAAGAGGGTTGCGTTAATTACTAAAACTTAACAGATATTTTGCCTTATTGATGGGACGAGAAATAGTTAAATGAGGTTGCCTAAATGAGCTGGCACCCTATTTTTCGAACAGTGAAAACAATCCATAAAAAACCTGATAATAGTTTTACTATCAGGCTCTTATGTGCTTTTTGAAATGTGTAGTTAACCAATAATATTCGTATACTGGTAGAAATGATTTCTTTGGAACAGAAGCAAAAAAAAGATTATTTATTTTTCTGAATTTTTCTTAGCTTCAGCAATCACGCCTTTGTTTTCAGCATAATCCAAAGCCTTTTTGTATAGATCGTGGGCACGTTTTTTATTGCCTGCTCTATCGGCTATCCTTCCAAGACCCAGATAAGTCATGGCATAATAATCTTTGGTATAGCGTTCGTCAGGTGCGCTTTTTAATACATTGTTATAATGCTCTAGGGCAAGTTTATCGTTCTTCTTTGCTTTCTCGGCTATCAATCCGTCAAACAAATTGGCTGCAATCTGATAAACCGGGCTGTTAATTTTCCGTAGGGTATTTATTTTATTAATGGCTTCTTCATATTTACTCATCATTATCAATGTTTCTGTGTATCGCATCAGGTAGATGGGATTGTTAGGATATTTATTATGCAGTAAATCAGCATAGACAAAAGCCTTATTATAATTGAGTTCATACTTTAGGTTAATGTTCATGAAATAATAAGCCGCTTCCATTCTCGAAAAAACAGATTTTTGTACAGCCAGTTCCAGTTGGCTTAGTCCTGTTTTTTTGTTGCCACTTTCAAAGAAAATAACCACCGGCTTCACAATAGGGTGGGTTTCCGGATATTGGATACGATAATAGTTGTATAAGCCCGAAGTAAAATAAAATTCGGGGTTTCGTTCCATCATCCCGAATCCATCTTTCATATAACCATAGGCCTTGCGGGCTTCGTTAACAGCTTTCATGGGTTCCTTTCTATAAGTATAGGCTAATGTAGTATAGCCATGCGAAGCCAGCAGAAAAAATGTTGCTTCCGCTTTTTTATTAGGGTCAGCCAACATAGGTTCCGCCAGTGTTTCGCATTTTTCCAGAAGCGACATATACGTATTGACAGCCTTGGGATTTTTTTCGATAGGCAGATTTTGCCATTGTATCTGTAATGCACTCAGCAGCGGAGTAACCGGGTGTTGCGGATATTTAGCTTTTACTTTCTGAAAAAAAGCATCGGCTTCTTTAAATTCATAATTGTACAATTTATCCAGACCTTTAATAATTGACTGTTTAGCGTCATTATCATTGAGTAATTGTGCAATAGTAGAAAAACTAAAGAGTTGAAGAAAAATAAAAATAAACAGCTTTTGCATAAAAGGATGATGGTAATACCCTTTATTAACAAAATTGAAGCAAAAAAGCCTCCCTGAAGGAGGCTTTTTTTTGTTTTCTACGTAAGCTACTGATATTGTGTAGTTTACTGATTAACGATGACTTTGCAAGTAGCTGTTTATGGCTTCACGGCTTCTTAAATTAACACCTGCTGCTTCCATAGACAAACGTAAGGTCTTCTCGATAGTTACGTAGTTAAAAGTAAGGTCAGTTTGTGGCTTATAGCTCTTGATACCACCGATTGAGGCAGTTTGTGAACTATAATAGAATGTTAGCTTTCCGGTTTGGAACCCAAAATTCACCTGCTCTGTCGCGCCATCCGTTTCTTTAATGATAATTCTTGGCAATGCAAGCCATTGATCACCAACTTTTACGTTAGCTAATACAATACTACCAGCTGTGATGTTTGCTGTCAATACTTCAAACGCACCAGTCTGGCCTGTGTTGCCTGTTCCGATACCAGCTGCATCTACTGTCTTCCAATCAGTTGTTTTTACTGTCACTTCGGCACTTTTTACATTGGCATTTCCGTCCTTACCGTTGGTTCCGGTAGCACCGGTAGCACCTACGGCGCCCGTAGCACCTACAGCACCAGTAGCACCAACTGCACCTTGAGAACCAGTAGGACCTTGTGTACCTTGTGGACCAGCCGGGCCTTGAGGGCCTTGGTCTCCTTTACATGACCATAAAGCAACAGATAACGCTAGCGTTACCACTGAAAGAAGTCTATAAAATTTGTTCATGATTTGTTGGGTTTTGATAATTTGACTTCAGTTACGTAGCAATATTATTGAAATTTGCTCAACTTTGCAAATCCAAATATCGGTTTATTTATTTTACGGCTGAAAATATTTTTGCAAAAAAACTAAAAGAGTTTTTCTCTATCCTGTTTTTGAAATAAAATAGACCTAAAAAGCATATTAAAGACAAAGAATTAAAATATTATTAAATTAAAAAATAAATTTCGCCCTATTTATGCAAGCATTAGATTGTCTTAATCAGGTAGCTGATTTTCATAAAACATTCCAACACCCTATTTTAGAAAGTCCACAGATACCCTCTCAGCAAAGATGTAATTTAAGAGTATCACTTATAGCCGAAGAATTAAAAGAATTGGAAGAAGCCATTGCCGATAAAGATATAGTCGGTGTTGCCGATGCGCTTGCAGATATACAATATGTATTATCAGGTGCGGTACTGGAGTTTGGCTTAGGTGAGAAATTCAGGGCATTGTTTGATGAGGTACAGCGCTCTAATATGAGTAAAGCCTGTGCCAGTCTTGCCGAAGCTGAAGAAACAATGAAGCATTATGCCGACAAAGGAACCGAGTCTTATTATAAGGAAATAGAAGGGAAGTTTTTAGTATATAGAAAAAGCGATGACAAGACCCTGAAAAACATCAATTATTCTCCTGCGGACTTACAGAGAATAATTGGTATTCCGGCAGATTGAATTA
>CALRLS020000324.1:0-6533 GCA_943368815.1 Cyanobium sp. NIES-981 | reverse complement strand
CTTATGAAAATGCTCTTAAACTGGATGTATTAGCTAATGCCGATGTTCGGTTCATCGTTCCGGACTGGGAATCATTCAACAATACTATTATAGGTTCAAGATTAATATCAAGTACAGGTCTGGGACCTCAGATGCGTTTTGAGGGAGCCGGAAGCAGTTTTATAGATATTGGTCAGGATGGCAATGGTTCATTTGTAGTAGAAGGAGGTGACAACTCCCGCCTGGTAGTTACAAATGCCGGGAAAGTTGGATTAGGCACAGAGGATCCAGATTCTCAACTGGAAATATTCACTGCCAATAACTAAATTCTCCGTGCTACAAGTACTTCCACAATCGGCACCTGGTTTAAATTAGAAAATACCTCTGTAGGTGGAAAAAGCTGGAAAATTGTTTCAACCGGAAGTGAAAATGGAGAAGGTACCGGAAACCTGGCTTTTAAAGACGAGACAAGTACAAGAATGCTCATTAAAAGCACTAATGGAGCAGTAGGATTCGGCACCGAATACCCTTCTTCTCACTTAGAAGTAGTTGCTACCAGTAATGAAACCCTAAGAGCAACAAGTTCTTCTACATCCGGAACATGGTTTGCCATCAATAATACTTCAAACAATGGCAATAACTGGAACCGGGAGTAGCAACAGTGAAGGTGCAGGGCATCTACTTCTGAAAGATAACGTCGGTAGTAAAGTAATTTTCAAAGGCAACGGAGCCGTTGGCATTGGCACAGAAACACCTACACAGGCAAAATTGGTAATTAACGGTAGCCTGAGCAAAAACTTATCTTACGGTTATCTCAATAGCAGTGGCTCTGTAAGCACTGCGTCAGGCACAAATAACTATTCTATCTATACTTCAGACCGCATTGCTACTGCAGAAATAAACGTGTATTCAGATATGCGTATTAAGAAAGTAAAGGGCTTATCTGACAATGCCAAAGACCTTAATTCTTTAATGAATATTCAGATAACTGATTATCAATTAATAGACTCCATTTCAAAGGGAAATACCAACTACAAGAAAGTAATAGCCCAACAGGTAGAAGAAGTCTATCCTGGCGCAGTTACCAAAATGACCGACTTCATCCCTGATATTTATCAGTTAAGCACTATAGAAAAGGGCTTTATTCCATTAAATAAGCCTACTTTAAAAACAGGTGATAAATTAAAACTGATTGACGACGAAAAACAGGAAATAGTGGAGGTATTATCAGTTTCGGCCACAGGTGTTCAGGTTAATTCAGAAAGAACCGGAAAGGTGTTTGTCTATGGCCGGGAAGTGAACGATTTCCGCACTGTTGACTATGAAGCCCTAACGACACTCAATATTTCTGCTACACAAGCTTTACTGAAACGTATGGAGGTGCTGGAGAAAGAAAATCTGGATATTAAACAATTGGCAAAAGAAGTGGAAAGCCTTAAAAATCTGGTATTAGTGAGTCAAAAAGGGAAATAGTATACATTACGACGATTGAATTATAAAAGACAGTTTCCATTGGCGACTGTCTTTTTTGTTTTAGGCCTTCTTAATTAAAATAATGATAAAAATACTTGCGCAACCGATTAGTTGCTTATATATTTGCAACCAATCGGTTGCTTTATTTTTTCCAAGCTGCCAAAAAATCTAATCAAACACTTCTAATTAAAATAATATGGAAAACTCAAAAATTTCAGTGATTGAGGCACGGATTGCGATTGTAGCAATAATTACCTATCAGTTCTTACTTATTGCTTTGATTTTTATCAGACCGGACCTGGACCCATCATGGCATACCATCAGCGAATGGGCCATTGGAAAACATGGTTGGATTATGACAACAACTTTTCTTATTTCAGCTTTGAGCTACGCTGCCTTATTCTTCTTCTTACTACCACAGATAAAAGGCATTTCCGGTTGGATAGGTATTAGTATATTGTTTATATGTATCATTGGCACTATCTGCGTTGGAGCTTTTACAACTGACCCTATGACTACCCATACGCTATCAACAACCGGCATTATCCATATGATAGGTGGTGGTAGTGCCTTGATGCTATTACCTTTTGCTGCATTGATTATTAACCTGAGTTTAGCTTTTAAAAACAAAGCCTGGGCAAAAGTCCGGACTATTCTTATATGGACGGCGGGGATTCCCTTATTCGGCTTTATAAGTTTTGTCACCTACCATACTATCTATGTTACACCATTAGGTGATTATGCTTATGGTCCGGGTGTTAATATTGGCTGGCCTCCTCGTTTTGCTCTTTTTACTTATATGATATGGGTGGTGGTTCTGGCCGGGCAAGGTATCAGGCTTAAAAAATTAAATCTTGCCTAATCAATACTTCAGGAATTACCATTTAAGGGGCCGTATAATAAAAATATACTATTTTTATACAACAAGCGGAAATATTCTTCAATATTTGATTAAATAAATTAATAAAAATATGAGATTCCGAAAAACTGAAAATGGTTTGACAGTTACCGCTATTTCCGGTACCAGTTGTATTCTGCTTTCGTTTGATATGAAAATAGAGAAAACAGATAAGCTACTGGGCTTTGCTATTGAACGGGAAGATAAAACCGAAAATGAAAAGTATTTTTTGAAAGGTTTTAAATTTTTCCCGGAAACAGCCGCAAGCGTAGGAGAAGACCAGTTATTTAGTTCATTTGAACAACCGATACAGTCGTTTCTATGGGAAGATTTTACTGTTAAGGAGACACATGACTATGTTTATAAAGTCATTCCTGTATATGGTAAACCCAAGTTTCTTGAGTATGGAAAAAGTTGTTCTATTGAGGTAAAAACTCCTTCAAATGATTTAACCAAACATGCAGTCTTTTTTAATAGAGGTGTCGCTGGTAGCAATGCTTATGCCACTAAGTTTAAAAACAAAAAGCCTAGTGATATGGATCCAGCCCAAAAGGATGAAGCATTAAAATGGCTTTCAAGAGGCTTATTTGAGGCGCTAATCAAATTTATTGAATCAGCTAAAGACAGTACTTATCAATTAAGAGCCGCCTTATATGAATTTGAATACGAACCGGTATTAGAAGCATTTAAAAAAGCTTTTGAAGAGAGACATGTTGATGTACATATTGTATATGATTCAAGAGGACAAAAAAAGAAAAATGAAGCCAGCATTATTAAAGCAAAACTACCTGATTCTATTCTGACACCCAGAACAAAAAATCCTGACTTTATTTCTCATAATAAATTTATTGTTTTGTTAAAAGATGGCGTTCCGGTTAAAGTCTGGACGGGCTCAACAAATATTACTGAAAAGGGGATTTATGGCCAATGCAATGTCGGGCATATCGTGAATGATTCTGATATTGCTGCTAAGTATCTTGATTATTGGCAATGTCTCCAAACAGATCCGGAGGCAGATATCATTAAAGACAAAACTTTTGCGATTCAGAAAGATTTAAAAATTGAAGATATTCCCGCAGGTATTTCTGTCTTTTTTAGTCCTAGAAATAAAAAAGAAATTCTTAATACGTATGCATCACTGATTAGTGCTTCAACTCAATTAATGTGCGGAATTTTCCCTTTCTCATTTAGTAAATTGATGAAAGCAGAGGTAATTAAAAAGACAGACTTTTTGAAATACATATTAATTGATAAGCAGGACAAAAACACAACACTGATAAGCGATGATTATGATAATATAATTGTATATGGCGGGTATTTTAAAGAACCTTTGTTTGAATGGGTAAAAGAAACAAGTGCCGGAAGCCTGTTTAAAAGCGGAACTAATTTTGTACATAATAAAATACTCTTACTCGACCCGCTGGGTGCAGAACCTGTTGTGGTAATCGGCTCAGCCAACTTCAGTGATAATAGCATTGCCAGAAATGATGAGAATACGCTTATAATTAAAGGCGATAAAGACCTGGCTGATTTATACTTTACTGAATTTTTAAGGGTTTTCAATCATTATTATGTAAGGCAGGTAGCAAAAAAGATGTCGCCAGGTAGTGACCGGAATCCTTTACATTTATTAACAGATTCCAAGGATTGGGTTCCGTCTTTTTATAAAAAAACAACCTTAAAGGGTAAAAGAAAAAGGTTGCTCGACAACATGAGTCTGAATTAATCTATTTATACTGAGTCATAGGGCTTCTACTATTAACAAAAACAGCTATGAACAATCATAGCTGTTTTTGTTAAGTCAAATAAAAGCTCGTATCCTCGAAAATCAATACATTTATTCTTCACCGAACCTTATCGCTTTAATCCGCATCGTATCACCTGTAAACACAAAATAGAGGTGATGTATACCTGATGCAGCATCTGCTGGTATATTTATGACTAGCTTATCTGTATACTCACCACTGAATTTTCCTAAAAGTTTACCATCTACAGTGCCTGTGTGCACTTCAATAGTCCCTTTTTGCGGGGTACTCAGAGGTCTTCCGGAAACTCGTTGGACTTCAATTTGTCTGACTCCCGTCAGGTCAGTTCCTTTAAATCTGAAATACCCACCCGGATTACGGATAAATGCCACAGTGCTATCGCCAATGAATCCTATATCCTTTGATTGGTCAGCATAAGCCACCGGAACAACCGGACTTCTCAATACAAGTGTCATTTCTGAAGATTGAGCAGCCGCAGCTTTTGTCCCTTTATCAGTATAAGCAGCCCGGAAAATGAAACTCCCCTCTGTGTTTTCTCCTTTAGGAACCTCAGTTACATAAGACCCTTTCACCGGAAGTGTCTTTGCAGGCCTTGGCACTTCTGCCAGGCTTAGAATATATTTGACCATCGATTTTACATCAGCATCTGCCAGCGTCGGGTGAGCCGGCATAGAGGCATCTCCCCATGTACCTGCACCACCATTCAGAATTTTTTTAGAGAGCGTTGCCATCGCTGCTGAGTTGCCTTTGTATTTCAGCGCAACATCTTTAAAAGCTGGTCCCAGCATTTTTTCTTTCACCGAATGGCAGGCCTTACAATCACCATTATTAATCAATGAAATGGCGGTGGCGTATTGTGCAGAGGCGTCTACACTCAATTGTTTCTGTGCAATTCTGGTTAAATTGAAGCCCTCAGAAAGATAATTAGTACTTACCGAAACCTGATTGGGTAATATCTTCTTATTTGTCAGACTACCGTCTTCTTTGTCGTTTACACTTACTTCATACTCAATGCTCTTGCCCGGAAAAAAGAAGCTCGAATTGCCTTTGACAATTTCAAATTTCACCGCCGGAGGCTCATTTCCTGCTTTAATGAGTACTGATTTACTATTCTTCTCCCCCATTTTGTCTGTTGCAGTCAGGGTGGCTTTATAGGTTCCGGGTGTAGTGAATGTAATTGAAGGATTGGCTTCTTTGATGGTCTTGAATGCAGCGCCATTTCGGGTAATATTCCACTGATAAGTTACCTCATCACCCTCATCAAAATCTTTGGTACCTGCCGACGATAAGGAGATTTCTAAAGGAACAGCTCCGGCTGTTTTATCAGCCACCGCCTCTACCTGAGGTTTACGGTTTCCGCCATTGTATTCAATTCTGATTAATTGTGCTTCCGGATTATCCTTAAAATAACCATTGCCGTATTCAAGCACATATAAATCTCCGTCAGGGCCGAATTTTATATCAATAGGGCCTTTCAATTTTAAATCCGGCAGAAAGCGCTCCATTGATTTGTACTCACCTTTTTCATCCATTTCCACTACGTTCATCCAACCACGCACCCAGTCGGTAATAAACCATTTTCCCTCATAATATTCAGGATATACACGTTTAGCACCTTTAAAATCATCTTTATGAAAAATCGGACCGCCTACGGCACTATTTCCGCCGCTTTCCATCAATGGGAACTCCTTACTTTGTGCTTTTGAGTACCAGATAAATGCAGGTTGCGCTTTAGGTAATTCTTTGAGCCCGCTGCTATTGGGAGAATTATTAACAGGATGCTCAGGGTCAAATGGCTTCCCGGATACCCTGGTAGCAAAATCATATTCTACATAAGCTTTATTATCAGCTACAAAATAAGGCCAGCCATAAAACCCGGGTCCTTTAGCCCTGTTAAATTCATCATATGATTGGGGTCCTCTTTTTTCAATATCATCTCTTGACCCATCTGGTCCCACTTCTCCCCAATACAACCATCCTGTTTTTGAATCAATCGTTGGTCTCCACGGATTACGGTTGCCCATCGTATAAATTTCAGGTCTGGTTTGTGGAGTGCCAACCGGAAACAAATTCCCTTTCGGAATAGTGTAAGAACCATCCTTTTCAGGATGGATACGTAATATTTTTCCTCTTAAGTCATTCGTATTAGGTGAAGATTTCTGCGAATCACGCGGTGATGCGCCGGGTCTTGTATCTAAAGGAGCAAAACCATCTGATGCACGCGAAAAAGTGTTATCTCCGGTAGTGAGATAGAGATTTTTGTCTTTATCAAAAACCATTCCGCCTCCTACATGGCAACACTCCTTGCGCTGTACTACTACCTCTAGCATCACTTTTCTTGAACTTTCAATTAATCCTTTACCCAGCCATTCATATCTCACCAAAAGGTTCTTAGGGTCATCGCCTGCCAAAGAGTA
>CALRLS020000323.1:0-6573 GCA_943368815.1 Cyanobium sp. NIES-981 | reverse complement strand
CAATAAGACTTTTTTCATTATTTGGTTTAAGGTTTTTTCGCCACTTTTACCAGTGAACTGTCTATTAATGAATTACCGATATTTAGCGCCACTACATCTCCTTCGTTCAGGCCTGAGTATACACGATATTGCAAGCCGTCACCTGCGCCGATTTTAATAGGTCGGTAATAAATGTGGTTGTCTTTGATAACAGGCGCAAAATATTTATCACCTTTTACCACCAATGCCTGTGCCGGAATACTCAGAAACTCCTGCGCAGGTAAGTGAATCAACACTTTCAGGAAGCTACCTGCCAGTATATGATTATTGGCATTATTGTATTCTATTTCAGCCAGCATCATGCGTGTGCGTGTATCCAACTCGCCTGTCATACGGGTAATTTTAGCATGTAAGGTATCGGCAGAACCCGGTACAAGCATATCTACAGGCGTACCCGGACGAACAACGCCGGCATCGGCCTGCTCGACAAAGATGGTAATTCTTAAACGGTTTACCTGTGAGATAGTCACTACAGGCAAAGCACTGGTTTGTGAGGATGTAGCCGCCTGTAATAGCGCTCCGACATCAGCATAACGAGCCGATACATTGCCTGCAAATGGTGCTTTGATGATTGTATAAGATAACTTCTCTTTCTGCGCATCCAATCTTGCTTTGGATATTTCTACATCGGCACGTGCCTTGTCGGCCTCCTGGTCGGTCACATATTTTTTAGCTAATAAAGACTCTACCCTTTGTAAATAGCTTTGCTTTTGCTTTAAGTCGGCTTCTAAAGCCAGTTTTTCCTGCTCCAGGTCAGGCGACTCAATGATGGCAATGGTCTGGCCTGCCGTAACGTTCTGCCCTTTATCTACATATAATTTTTGCAGATAGCCGCTTATTTTGGCAAAAAGAGTTACTGACTGATAAGGGCGGGCCTCCGCAGAAAGCATGAGTGTCCTGCCTGATTTTTGTTGACTGATGGTAGTAGTACTTACTATTGTTCCTTCCGGTTTTGCATTAGCAGGAGGTTCGGCAGAACCTGAGCAACTTATCGTAAAAATCCCGACTCCTACGACTATCAGTACGATGGCTAACAATCCGATTCGGCGAAGATTTTGTTGATTTCTCATAATATTCATTGTTTTTTGAATGTCTTTTATATTTCGTTGTATTAGGCCACTACGTGTGTGGTTTCTTCCTGATCTTCTAATAAACTTACTCTTCCTTTTGTTTTTCCTTTATATAAGCCCGCATACACAACCGGAACAACAAAAAGCGTAAAGAGGGTTGCAATAATCAGCCCGCCAATTACGGCGCGGGCTAAAGGCGCATTCTGTTCCGAACCTTCGCCTAAACCGATAGCCATCGGAATCATACCCAGAACCATAGCAAGGGCTGTCATCAGGATAGGGCGAAGACGGGTTTTCCCGGCCTCTGTTACTGCTTTTAATACTGAGTATCCTTCCATGCGTAAATCGTTGGCATAACTCACTAATAATGTGGCATTAGAAGCGGCAATACCCACCGCCATGATTGAACCCATCAGAGATACTACGTTGATGGTGGTTCCGGTAGCATATAAAAACAGGATAATGCCCACCAGCGCTCCCGGAATAGACACCAATACGATAAGCGGGTCTTTTAATGACTGAAATAATACCACCATTAATACATATACCAGCAGGATAGCTAATACAAGTCCCTGAGCCATATTGGTAAACGAATCTGCCATTACCTGCCCCTGACCTCTTACATTAATGCTGAACCCTTTAGGTAATGTACCCATATTTTTAACAATACGGTCAATATCAGCCGAAACCGAGCCTAAGTCTCTGCCTTCTACATTGGCAGACACATTGAGCACCCTTTGGATATTCTCGTGGTTAATCTGGCTTGGCATTACGGTTGGTTTAATATCCGAAACATTCCGTACTGTCTGGGCTATTTGTCGTGGTACATCAGTTGGTTGAAACGTAGAATTAGTATTCAATGCGCTTGCAGCAGCATTGGTCGTAATCGGCAGATTCATTAAATCACTTACCGATTGAATCTTGTTGGTCGGCGTTCTAACCACTACTGCATAGTTAACATTATTGGCAGGATTCAGAAAGTAAGAAGGAGCAAACAAACCACTGGATGATAAATTAACCAATAAATTACTTGCAACATCTCTCTGGCTCAAGCCAACCTGTGCGGCTCTTATCCGGTCAACATCTACTTTCAGGGTAGGATAATCTAATACCTGCTTGATAGTAATATCTTTTAATCCGGCTACTTTTTTGAGCGAATCTCTCAACACTTTGGCCATTTCATAGCCTTTATCATAATTGGTTACTTCAACCTGTAAATCTATAGGTGAACTCAAACCGAAGTTCAATACCTGCCCAACCATATCCGCAGTCTGGAAATAGGATTGAGTGCCGGGAAAATCATTTTCTAATATTTCTCTTATTTTATTCCGGTATATTTCAGTGGGTTTATGGCCTTTCTTCAAAGAAATCATAATTTCCGCATCCATGCCGTTCACGTTATCCGACTGCACATAAGCTAAATTAAAGAAAATCGGCACACCTATGTTGGCGCTGATAGTCCCTAACTCATCAGGTGGTACTATCTTTTTTACTGCATTTTCTATCCGTTCCACATAGTTTTCAGTTTCTTCAATCCGTGTACCGAAAGGAGCTCTGAAATGCAGTTTCATAAATCCGGTATCGGTAGTAGGGAAGAAGTCGGTACCCACCCTTGGCGTAACAAATACTACGGTTACTATTAACAGAACCAAAGAGCTAATAAGCACAAGCCCTTTCCTTTTTAGTATTTTGCGTAAGCGACTGGCATAGGTATTTTGCAGGCGTTCGAAATGATGATCTCTCCAACGGTCAAATCTGGTTGAATGAGCTTCATGCGAACCCGCTGAAAGCATCAGACGCGAAAGCAACGGAACCAATGTTCTTGACAATATATAAGAGGTGAGCATAGCCACCACTACCGACAGCGCCATTGGCACGAACAAAAATCCGGCCGGGCCTGTAATGAATAATACCGGAATAAATACAATACAGATTGATAAGGTAGCAACAAGGGCAGGGGTGGCAATATCCATTGCCCCGTCTAATATGGCTCTTACCAATGATTTGCCCATACTAAGGTGTCGGTGAATACTTTCAATGGCAACGGTCGCATCATCTACAAGCATACCTACTGCCAATGACAGACCACCGAGGGTCATAATATTCAGAGAGTTACCAGTCAGATCCAGGAAAATGATTGCTGTCAGAATAGCTAATGGAATAGAGGTAATGACAATAAACACATTTCGCCAGTTGCCCAGAAAACCAAAAATCATTAAACCCACCAGAAAGATTGCCAGCACCATTTCGTGCAAAACGTTATCAATGGCCGACCTCACAAATATACTCTGGTCAAAATCGGTACTTATTTCCAATCCTTCAGGGGCTACTTCTTTTATTTTCGGAATCATGTTTTTAGAAGCCTCCACAATGGTCAGTGTCGAGGCGCTTGATTTCCGGAGAATAGTCAGATAACTGGCATGTTTGCCATTAATACGTACAATATTGGTAGGGTCGGCAAAAGAGTCTGATATTTTGCCGATGTCTTCAATCTTAATCGTTTGCCCGTTAATTACCTTTACCGGAATATCATAAAACTGGTCAAGGGTGTTCGGGCTGGCATTCAGGGCAATATTGTATTCGGTTTTCCCCATTTTAGCCGTACCGGCAGGGAGGATAACGTTCGAAGTCTGCAATGCCGTAATAACATCGGCTGCCGAAAGACCCTTGGCAGTTAATTGGGCAGGGTCAATGTCTATATTAATCTGGCGTTGTTTACCACCATATACCCCTGGCGTTTGTAAGCCGGGAATAGTAAATAAACGAAGACGTAAAAAGTTATTGGTATAATCGGCCACGGCATCTTCACCCATTGTATTACTCGATATAATCATGTGTAATACGGGCAGGTTTGAGGCATTATATGGTAGTAATACAGGTGGCTGCATACCTGGTGGCATCTGCCGCAATGCGGTAGAAGACACCGCCGAAATCTGGGCTAAGGCTTGTCCTAAGTCAGTACCCGGCTGAAAATACACACGTAATAAGCCGATACCTGGAATAGAACTTGATTCGATACGAGATACCCCCTGTACCTGTGAGGAAATCCCGCGTTCGTTATTAATAACTACACGACGCTCCATATCCTGTGCCGAAAGACCCGGGTAGGCCCAAACAATATTAACAACCGGAATATCAATTTTCGGAAAAATATCCGTTTGCATGGAACGGATTGCCATAATACCTCCGAGCATCATCAAAAAGGCCATGACTGCAATGGTATAGGGGCGATTGAGTGCTAATCGAACAATCCACATAGAAATAGTGATTCAGGTTTAATAGAAATAATTGAATAGCTGCTTAATGATTCATTATTGAGGGCATCATGCCCCACACAGCTAAATTCTCCTGTAAATGCGTTTCCGAAGAAGTACCAGGAATCGGAATAATATTGGGTGATTTTTCAAGCAACCAGAGTAAAGATAATTGAGGCAATGTAATACCCATTTCGACGGCTTTCTGTTTGTACTTCGGCGCTTTTTCGGTTTCTATCATAGCAGTAGGGCAGTAAGCTATGAAAGCAATATTATCGTTGGCACATGCCTGGGCAAATTTCAGGTGTGTCTGGTTGGCAATACTCAGGGAATTCTGAACTGAGACTATGGTGGTAATACCCTGTGCCAGCCTTAATTGTTCCGGTTTGATGTTCGACAGCCCAATCTCACGTATTTTACCTTGCTTTTTCAGGGTAGCAAGCATCCATACAGATTCTTCGATGGGTACTTCCGGATCGACGTGGTCTAACTGGTATAAATCAATGGTTTCAACATTGAGTCGTCGCAGACTGGCCTCAACCGTGGTTTTCAGATAGCCGGGCTTACCACTGGCAAAGATTTTTCCGGGGGCATATTTAACCGAACCTCCTTTGGTAGCTACAATTACGTCTTTCCTGAAAGGCTCTATGGCTTCCGCTAAAATCA
Organism: Cyanobium sp. NIES-981; assembly: GCA_943368815.1. Lineage (GTDB taxonomy): Bacteria > Bacteroidota > Bacteroidia > Cytophagales > Spirosomataceae > Emticicia. Next base: position 1,544 of record CALRLS020000323.1, on the reverse strand, counting down.
GTTCTGAACAGCCCGGGCCATAGGCATCGGCTGTATCAAAGAAATTGACACCCAACTCGTAGGCTTTTCTTATTACCTTTATTACGGCTTGTCGGTCGGCGGGCTCTCCCCACGAACCTACACCTGTGGTAGCACGCATGGTACCGAGGCCAATCCGGTTGACTACCAGTGAGCTTCCGATAATAAATTGCTTGTTAAGAACTTCCATGAATATATCATTGGTAAAGTAGACCACAAAGTTCTATCAGGCAGGCCCAAGAAGCACGGTAATTTTTGCATGAAGAATGGTAAAAATCGAAGATGTGGGGATTGGATTGGGGGAAATTATGTAATTATACTAAGATTGTTTAGGAAGGTTTATCTTGTTTATGGATTTAGTAAACAGATTTTCTGTGCTTAATCTTATAATTTGTAAGCTACGTTTAATACAAAGATTGATGGACCGGGTGGAAGAAGATGTAAATTAAAATCATATATAGCTTGATTCCTAAATTCTTCCGGAAATAATGGATTATCAATATGATGCTTTGTAAATTGAATACTTGACAAAAATATGTTTCTTTGTATACCAATTATAAGTTTATTATTTAATTGGTAGTTCATAAATAATCCTAAATCGAGTGTTGTAAATACTGAAAAACTGGTTCTATTATAAGCATAAAGATGTAGTGGGGCTGTTTTATAAAAATTGAATCCTATGGAGTTTGATAAAATTGGACCCAATCCATATCTCTTTGATTTTTTCTTTAATAAGTTCCAACCAAATCTATGGGTAATTTGAATTAAGGTTTGCTTATATTTTATTCTATATGCCAGACTAGTGTCCTTGCCTGAACTATTTCCGTAATTAATAAATTTTACTCCATCCGCAGTAGTGTTGCTGTTTGAAAACAAGAAATTTGTTAGTTCAAATTCTCTGAAATTTCTTCTTTTCGTTCTTATTAGTATAGAAGGTTTTAGAATATTCATAACACTCTTAACCTGAGAACCAATCTGACTATTACTAACATAATTAGTGTAATTGATTTTAACAATATTGACATTAAGGTTTACAAAAAATGTAGAGGCAGAATCTTGTGCCTTCGACTTTGCTAAAAACATGAAACAAAGTAAAATAAGTATAAATGTTTTTTGCATAATCTTTAAAATTTATATCCAAGTGATAAAATCAGGTCGAACCTACGGGTATATAGGTCGGGAGATTTCCTTTTAAGATAGTTGGTATATTGAAATTTTTTATCTCTGAAAGTACCAATGAATGTATAGTTAATAAGCTCGGTTCCATAGCTTAAATCAATAATATTTATCGGAATTGCAGCTTCTAAATAAACTCGTTTCCCGATATTATAACCTGCACGGGTGATTAGCCCTAAATTTAAGTCTACAAGATTTTGATTCTGCAAGTATATGTTGTTATAAATGGAATTCTTTTTGAAATTATACGCTAAAATTGCAGATGGGCCTACGGTGAGTTTTACTTTTGAAAAACTATTTAATAAGTTGAAATTGTACGAATTCCTTGTTGATATTCCGAAACTAAAGCC
>CALRLS020000322.1:0-6584 GCA_943368815.1 Cyanobium sp. NIES-981 | reverse complement strand
GACCCTAACAATAATTACGGGAAAATGATTATCCAAGCCAATGCAAGCGGTTTGACAGACCAAATAAGATACCTGATATTCAGGCATGGAGAAAGCGATGAAATGTATTATGCAGATTCTGAGGCTTACCCTAACCAGTTTACAACTTTATATAATTACCTCAATACCGATTTTCCGAACCTGAGAAAAATTTACAACCTGCAGGCTAATATTTTAACCCAGTCGAATCACAAAGCCGGGTTTCTGAGAGATTTTCAGAGAAAAAGTAAATATACCTATCCTAAAATCAGCACAATGAGTACGGTCGGGACTGATGGCTATGATGGGCTCCATTATAGTTTCAGCGGTTATAACCAGACTGCTTTCGAATTATCCAGAATTATCGGGAGAGAGATTTACGGAAACTACGAATCTAATCAGGTCTACTCACCTGATATTCAACGTATTTATTGGGAAGGCAATCGCCTGGTTTTAGAGTTTGATGCCGGTATGCAAATGATATATCCTAAAGATAAAGAGGTCAACTCCGCATTAAGGAGCATGAAAGACTTTATTTATATCGATGGCAGAAACGATGTGGTGCAGGCCGGAGAGGGTATCGGAAATAAGATTTATCTGAGTCTGGCAAATATTAATAATCCAAAGCTTGTTTCGTACCTGCCATCATGGTTTGCTGATAATAGCTCTCCGTTTTATAATGGTGTACACCTTATCAATAGCCTCGGCATGAGAGCTTTCAGCTTTGATAATGTCGAGATAGGAGGGCAAGCTCCGGAAATACCATCAACGCCAGATCCTCCGGTAATTACGAACCCACCTGTTAACCCGGAAACTCCAACTAATCCTGAGCCACCGATTAATCCAGAAGAACCAGGACCAACTACGCCAAAGAACCCTGATACACCTCTAACAGAAGATTCACTGTCTTTGACCGTAAGTCCGCATGAAGAAATTATGGTTAAATTGACATGGAATGGGGATACACAAACGAAATATCACATCGAAAGAGGTGTCAATAATGCAAATAATCTTACAGAAATTGCCACAATTGACGGAGATACTTATTACGATACCCAGGTAGAGCTCAATAACCGATACTATTATCGGATAATTGCAGATGCGCCAGTATCTAAGAAATCGAATGTGAAAAATGTATTATTGAAGTGTCTGGATAGTATTATTTTAAAGAACATCAGTCAGTTGGCTTATATTGGCGCTAATTCTTCTATTACGGCTATCATTTCATTAAGTAGCACAAAACAACTAACTTTGGAAGCAAATAAATTTATTGACCTAAACGATGGCTTTGATGCGCCGCAAGGCAGTGTTTTTACAGCGCAAATAGGTGGCTGCAAAAACGACTGATGGCTTATTAATGTTCTTAAAATTTTATGCTTCTCTTCTTTCAGCCAAATATTAATCAACATCACTTTCTTGATATTGAAGATTCACGACATTGTGTGAAGGTTTTAAGAAAAACCCTTAAAGATACCATCCATGTGGTTGATGGTTCAGGTGGGCTTTATGAATGCGAAATCACCAAAGCCAATGATAAAAAATGTGAATTCAGGATTGTTTCAGAGCAAAAAAACTTCGGCAAAAGAGATGCCTACCTGCACATTGCTATTGCCCCAACCAAAAATGCTGACAGACTGGAGTGGTTTATTGAAAAAAGTGTTGAAATAGGAATCGATGAAATTTCGTTAATACAAACAAAGCATTCAGAAAGGAAACAACAGAAAGTAGAACGGCTCGAAAAAATTGCCATTTCTGCCATGAAACAGTCTTTAAAGGCTTATTTACCAAAGATTAACGAATTGATGCTTTTCGAGAAATTCCTGAAAACGGTGAAGCAGGAACAAAAATTTCTGGCACATCTGACTGATGATTCAAAACCTTTGCTAAGTTTGTTGAAACCTGCATCATCTTATTGCATATTGATTGGCCCCGAAGGGGATTTTTCGAATGATGAGATTTTCCAGGCAAAACAAGAGAAATTTGAGTGGGTTACACTGGGAAATTCAAGATTAAGAACAGAAACAGCGGGCATTGTAGCCTGCACTTTAAGCAATAATCCGGTTATATAAAGATAAGATATATTAATGAAAAAGATTATCAAAATTAGTTCTCTGAGTCTGGTTCTGTGTCTGGCACTTATCGTTAGTGTATTGGCACAACAGCCCACCTTAAAAATTGCGAAGTTACGTTATAGCGGCGGCGGAGACTGGTATGCCAATAAGACCTCTTTGCCTAACCTGATAAAATTCTGCAACCAGAATCTTAAAATGAATTTGTATCCGGAAGAAGACATTGTTGAAGTAGGTAGCGGCGATATTTTCCAATACCCGTTCATACACATGACAGGCCACGGAAACGTGGTTTTTACTGATGCGGAGGTACAGAATCTACGCCGATACCTCATTGGAGGTGGTTTTTTGCATATTGATGATAATTACGGACTGAATAAATTTATCAGACGTGAAATGAAAAAGGTATTTCCTGAACTTGAATTTGTGGAACTGCCGTTTAATCATCCTATTTATCAGCAGAAGTACAAATTTCCTAACGGATTGCCGAAAGTGCATGAACACGATAACTTACCGCCACAAGGTTTTGGCCTGTTATGGCAGGGAAAACTGGTTTGTTATTTCAGTTATGAATGCGATTTAGGCAATGGCTGGGAGGACCAGAGTGTTTATCAGGATCCTGCGGAACTTCGTCTGAAAGCCTTGCAGATGGGAGCCAATCTGGTTGAATATGCCTTTACTAATTATTGAGTAATACGAATTGGATAATTCAAAGTGCAGGATTTGGATATTTTGAAGAAGTTTTCTGTTTCTTTTGCAACATGGTAACATAGTTATAGGTTTTAACGTTTAGACATTATATTTGTATTTTAATCTAATTACTAACATTCGAAAAATGGTTGCCGCATTATCTTTTTTTATTGGTCACTGGTATTTGTCATTGTTTAGCCAAACATTCTTTTTGCACAGATATTCCGCACATAAAATGTTCACAATGAACAAGTTCTGGGAAAAGTTCTTTTATTTCCTGACATACGTTTCTCAAGGTTCCTCTTATCTTAATCCACGCTCATACGCTATTCTGCATCGCATGCACCATGCTTACAGCGATACTGAAAAAGATCCACATTCTCCGCATCATAACGAAAACGTTTTTACCATGATGTGGAAAACAAAAGAAATATATAATGCCTTATTGAATTATAAGTTCAAAATCGAAGAAAGATTCGAAAAGGATTTGCCGGAGTGGAAAATCATTGATAAAATCGGTGATACCTGGATTTCCAGAATCATCTGGGGAACAAGCTATGTATTATTTTATGTAATAGGGTTTTTCTATTTCGATATTCATTGGGGATTCTTCTTTTTATTGCCAATCCATTTTCTGATGGGCCCGATTCACGGCGCTATTGTAAACTGGAGCGGTCATAAATACGGATACCAGAACTTTGATAATAGAGACGAATCTAAAAATTCATTATTTTTCGACTTTCTGATGTTAGGTGAATTATTCCAGAACAATCACCACAAACATCCGATGTCAACTAATTTCGGGAAAAAATGGTATGAGATAGACCCGACTTATCCGGTTATAAAGTTCCTGACATGGACAAAAATTATAAAACCAAAAAGGCCTTCAAAAGGCACTTCAGATCATTAAAAAAAATCGGGCATTCTAACAAGGATGCCCGATTTTTTTTAATTAATGTCAAATTATTGAGGATTGTTCTTTTGTTCTTCATCCAGATGTCTTTTCAGACTTCTGCAGGTACTTTCTAAAATCTCAATCATTTTCTTATCTCCTGTAGAATCAGCCAGCATTTGTGCTACATTCCCTACAATATCTATCGCAAAATGCTTCATTTCATCCGAGGCCATATCTTTTGTCCAAAGGTTAATTCCTAACAAACCCTTGTGGTAATGGTCCCATACACTGATGGATATGGCTTTGCTTTCGTTGATTCCCTCATTCGGATTTTCAGTAGCATCCCAGAATATTTTCTCCGGAATTCTGGTGTCATCTAAGTCGATGGTAAAATTAATTTCTGATTTCTTCATTAAACTTGTATTAGATAAGATATAATTTTAAAATTATTTTTTGAGACAGAAAGTTCAAAATCAACGTAAATTTCTCTGATTCTAAAATAATATGTGCTTAATTTATTCAATTGACATAATCTTTAGCTAGCTGATTTTAGAAAGCCAGACCATAACGTGCTTTAGCCCAAACGGAAATTATGCCTGAATATAACTTTTCAATGAAAAAATTTCATTAACATGTGAGTGCATGAGAGGAAAATTAGAGATTATTAGTATCTTTGGTACAAGGAAATACCCTAATAAGAGCATGTTTAAATTTTGTAATTCTGACCGAAAAGGACAGATTTTTCAGCTAGACAAGGCGCATTTTGCAGATGTAGCCAGCAGCTACATCGAAAAAATGCAACGCAGTATAGCTGAAAAAGATGCCTTTGAAGGTCGAATGACAATGTTTAAACATACTCTAGCTCTAATGATTCCTCATTCACGACTACTTAAGTTTTTTCTATTTTTCACTTGCCCTTTCTTTGTCTTTGCTCAGAAGATTGACCGCCAGGCATTGGTAAGCCGCCATAAAGTAGTAGTAAAATCATTGGATACCCTGTCATCATTGACGGTTGGTAACGGGAGTTTTGCCTTTACGGTAGATGCCACCGGATTGCAGACTTTTCCAGACTATTATGCTAATGGCATTCCTTTGGGCACACAGTCGGAATGGGGATGGCATAGTTTCCCCAATACAAAGAATTATACAGTAGAAGAAAGCTTTAAAGAACTGGAAAGCCATGGACGCAAAGTTATTTACACGACTCAGATTTCAGAACCCCAACGAAAAAAAGATGCTGTCAACTTTCTTCGTCAAAATCCTCATCGATTGCAATTAGGCAATGTCGGTTTCGAATTATATAAAAAAGACGGTACCAGAGCACAAATAAATGATATAAGTGAAATTAACCAGACGCTTGATATGTGGAATGGTGAGATTTCAAGTCATTTTATTTTCGATGGGCAACCCGTTGATGTAAAAACTGTCTGCCATCAACAAAAAGATATGGTGGCTGTTTCAGTTGAATCTCCGCTAATCAAAACCGGGCAATTGTTGTTAAAAATAAGAATTCCATTCCCGACAGATAAATTTCTGGATACTGGCAATAACTGGACTAATGCCGACAAACATTCGTCAATTGTTACCAAACAAGGGGAAAAGCGAGTGTTTGTCCGTCATAAAATAGATGATTTGACTTACAATATAGGCATTAGTTCTAATGTAACTATTCAATCCCAAATTAAGCAGGCGCATTACTTTACCATTCAGCCTTCCAAGAAAGCGACAAATTGGTCTTTTACCTGTGATTTCTCAGAAAAGACACCGGTATCTTCCCAAATGAATTTTGATACTGTATCAACAAGTAGTATGACAGGCTGGAATCAATTCTGGGAGTCGGGTGGGGCTATTGATTTTTCAGGCAGTACTGATATAAGGGCAAACGAACTGGAAAGACGCATTATACTCTCTCAATACCTGACAAAAGTTCAGGGAACTTCCAAAACACCTCCGCAGGAAACCGGGCTGACCTATAATAGTTGGTTTGGTAAACCGCATCTCGAAATGCACTGGTGGCATAGCCTACACTTTGCTTTATGGGGAAGAATTGATTTATTAGAAAACAGCCTTGACTGGTACAAAACAGCCCTACCAACTGCGAAAAAAATAGCCCGGCGACAAGGTTTTAAAGGAGCAAGGTGGCAAAAAATGACTGATAGCAAAGGTGGAGAAACGGCATCATCAGTAGGGGCTTATCTCATCTGGCAACAACCGCATATCATCACTTTTGCTGAATTATGCTATCGGGAAAAGCCGACACATGAAACACTTGAAAAATACAAAGAATTGATTTTTGAAACTGCCGATTTCATGGCCTCTTATGCCTGGTTTGATAAAGAAAAAGACAGATACATTCTAGGCAAAGGATTAATGCCTGCTCAGGAACGTTTCGTACCGAAAGAAACTTATAATCCGACCTACGAACTTAATTATTGGTACTGGGCCTTAAATACTGCGCAAAGCTGGCGAAAAAGACTGGGCTTAAAGCAAAATGAATCATGGCAGAAGGTACTGGATAAATTATCTCCATTACCCGTTAAAGATAATGTCTATCTGGCAACTGAAAGCGCTCCGGATTCTTATACTAATCCACATTATCTGACAGACCATCCGTCTGTATTGGCGACTTTGGGTATGTTACCAGCCACACCAAAACTGGATATGGTCATTATGAAGAATACTTTTGAAAAAGTATTAAAAGTATGGCAGTGGGATGATACCTGGGGTTGGGATTTTCCGATGGTCGCCATGACAGCCACACGGCTTGGAATGCCAGAGCAAGCCATTGATGGTCTATTAATGAATGTCAGAACCAATACCTATCTGAACAACGGGCATAATTTTCAGGATCAGCGACTAAGATTATATATGCCCGGCAATGGTGGTTTGTTGGCCGCAGTTGCTTTGATGTG
>CALRLS020000321.1:0-6607 GCA_943368815.1 Cyanobium sp. NIES-981 | reverse complement strand
ATGTTATAATCTCCACCCGAACTATATTGCAGGGCCGTTTGAATAGCGTCAATCACTCTTTGCCTGTCTTCTTCAATAATTCTGTCTAATGCTATAGGTAAGTCTATTTCAGCTTCATGAGGCAGGCCAAACCATTCTTTCAGGCGTGTATTGCCTATGAATCGGTTGGTGGCAGGGTCTAAATTCCAGGTACCCAGTTCAGCGGCGTCAATCGTAAAATTAAGCTGCTCTTCTCTCTCCTGAATTGCTTTAAAATTCTGGATTTGCTGCGTAGTTTCAACACAGGTAACGAAAACCCCAGCTGGTTTGTCGTGTTCATCATTGACGGGGCTATAGCTGAATGTCCAATAAACACCTTCTATCCGGTTATTTCTATAAATCGGCACCAGTTGGTTCTCGCTCCAGGTGGCTTCGCCTGTAGTCAATACCTGGTCAATAAGCGGTTTGATAATATCCCATATCTCGGGCCATGCTTCTTTTGCAGGCATGCCTAAGATTGACGGGTGCTTGCCCTCCTTACCTAAACTGGGGCGATAGGCATCGTTATAAAAGCAGATTAGATCAGCCCCCCACCACAAGAACATGGGGAATTTTGAATTGAGCAGGAAATTAACAATCGTTTTTAAACTCGGTGGCCAGCTTTCAGGATTCCCGACCCGGGTTTGACTCCAGTCTTTCTGACGGGTCAGTTCGCCCATTTCGCCTCCGCCTGAAATGAAAGATCTTGTTGTGGCTTTAGATTTCATGTATGTTTTTAACAATCACTATACTTTTACAATTACATATAATGATAATTAAATATAAGGCATTTTTGTTATAGTTTAACGCGTTTTTTTTAATTAAAAGTTTAACAAAACTAAAATGATTATCATTTCTGATTGCGCTGAACATGATAATGAATAATAATAATACATGGCCGGATACCCATTCATCAATTCCTATACATCATACTACAGAAAATCAAAAAGCCTCAATTCTACAAGAGAACGAGGCTTTTTAAAAGCGTTAAAATTTTACTACTAAGGTTGGAGGACTTTAAAAGCCGGGTCAGGCTCTTAAAGCGTACTTGTTAATTTTTTGATATAACTCTTTGGGATTGAAAGGCTTGGTTACAAAACCATTCATTCCGACTTCATATACCCTGTCCTGCGTGTTCAATACAGAAGCTGTCAGGGCAATAATCGGTGTTTTTTTGTCGAATTTTCTTATATTTTCGGTAGCTGTATAACCATCCATTTCGGGCATTAAAAGGTCCATTAAAACTATCTGATAATCATTCTGAGACAATTTTTCAACGGCTATGCGGCCATTGGCTGCTGTGTCGTAGTTCATACCCCATTTCTCTAAAAATCTCGTTGCAATTTTTATATTAATCGGATAATCCTCAACCAGCAATACTCTTGTCCCTCTCAGGTTTTGCTCGTCGAACACTTCTTCTTTTCTCAGAACCATATTAGGCTGAACAGCCGTTTTCAGGTTAATCGTAAAATAGAAGTTTGAGCCCTTCCCTACTTCGCTCTGTACCATAATCTTGCTATCGTGTAGTTCCAACAGTTTTTTGGTAATACCCAGACCTAAGCCGGTTCCGCCAAAACGACGGGTGATTTGTTTATCGGCCTGTGCAAATTTTTCGAAAATTCTTAACAGGTTTTCTTTTGCGATTCCGATGCCAGTATCTCTTACCGATACATCGATAGCGACTGAACCATTAGCAAAACTATTTAAACGGGCAATAATTGTAATGCGTCCGTTATCCGTAAATTTCACCGCATTGTTCACCAGGTTGTTCATGATCTGGCTCATTCTCAGCGGGTCTCCAATCAGATGTTCCGGAATGTTTTCATCAAATTGTAAATCAATTTCTACCTCTTTTGAAGCTGCGTGGACTTCAATTGATTTCTTGATATTGGTCAGCAGGTCTTTGAAATTGAATTCAATACTTTCCAATTCAACCTTGCCTGCCTCAATTTTACTGAAATCCAGAATGTCGTTAATCAATACATTAAGGTTTTCGGTAGAAAATTGCAATATCTTAAGATTCTCAAGCATTTCGGGGCTAAGATCTTCCTGTTGCATCAGGTAAGTCATAGCAACGATTCCATTCAGAGGTGTTCTGAGCTCGTGGCTCATCATTGACAGAAACTCAGTTTTAGCATCAGAGGCCTTATCGGCATCATCTTTTGCTTTTCTTAACTGAATCTCAATGCCTTGCTGGTAAATCAACAGTTTTTTAATGAAGACTGCAAGTTCAAAGAGATTATCTCCATCGAATTCAGGCAACTTGTAATGTTTGGGCAAATCAAGTTTACTGATTCCCTCAGCCAATTTCTGGATAGATTCCTGCCTTTGCTCAATTTCTTCGTTTAGTTTACGGTTGATTTCAGCATACTTTCTTTCGCTTGGGCGAACTAAAGCTTTTAGCTGTTCTTTTTCTTGCTCGAATCTGAAACACAGGTCATTTACCGAATCAAGAAACCCGTTCATGAATTTGTACTTTGGGTGGTTTTTGGGCAAATGTTCATTAATCAGTTCCGCTAACAATAGATGGTAATTTTCGGCATCCATAACGTTTTTCATACTCTTTAGCAATAAAGATTTTGATTATGAGTAAACTTAGAATAATAGCACACATGCACTATTATTACTTTTTCGGGCGAAAGCACTTTTTTACTTTTGGGTTTAGTTTTCTTTTTTTACTAAATATTGGATGGCCGTTTTCTAAAATAAACAATTCGGAGTGAAGCGTATAAGCAGATTACTCAGCTTATAACGATATCTATAGAAATTCAAAAATCATTGCTGTATCGGTTTAATCAGTGTATGTCTAAAATTCATTTTCCTACCCGTAAAGACATCCGCGCGGTGTTTGTCTTTAAGGCGACAGTCGCCCAGGTTTGATAAATAAATTTTAAACCTGATCTTTCGATACAAGCTTTTTTAAATTTTAAGTAAGAATAAAATAGTACAAATAATTTCTTATAGATAATCACTCTTTATAAATAGCTGCGGGTACTTTTTTTTGATTGGCATGGTCTTTGTCGGATTAGATTCTGAGTTAAACCTTAGTGTCAATCGGGTAAATTCATCGTGTATTAATGTGTATTAATTCTACTTTCCTTTAAAAACCTGAGAAAGGTATCAATCTCAGTGTTTATCAGTAATTGTATTCTTCTAATAGGACAAATACTATACCGTTTTTCTTGATTGAGCGGCGTATTTTTTTTAATCAATACAATTTCTTCCGTATAGCCATTATTTCTTCCGATTCTTAAATCATTTCCTTAAATTTGTTAATCAGGAAAAAGCCCGGGTTTATTTGCATTTATCATTCGGAATGATAATATTGGCGAGAATTAAAAAAATTGATTTTCCCGGTTCGCTTGAGTTCATCCCTTAATCCTTTATTGCTAATTGTATGAAACGCTGTGGTATTCTAACAATTATTCTTCTTTGTATCTCAACTTTCCTGAAAGCCCAGACGGCTGAGGATTATTATCAGGCCGGAGAGAAAAAATATACCGACAAGGCTTATGCTGAAGCCGTTGAGGATTTCACGCAGGCGATATTGCTCAATCCGAACAAACCGCATTTTTATACGCTGCGTGGCGCTACACTCGATATTCTGGAGCGGCACGAAGAAGCCATTAAAGATTTCAACAAGGCTATCAGGCTGAGTCCGAAAAATGCAGAGGCGCATTATCATAGAGGAATATGCCTCCACCTACTGAACCGGAATCAGGAGGCAATCAATTCTTTTAGTGAGGTAATTGCCATTGATTCCAGCCAGGCATCTGTTTACAATAACAGGGGTATGTGCTATAATAATATTGGTAAATATTATCAGGCCCTGAAAGACTTTGACAAGGCCGTCCGGCTGGATACGGAATATACAGAAGCCTTTTATAACAGAGGTAGCACGCTAAATTTATTAGGCTGCACCAGATGTGCCATAGACGATTTCACTTCAGCAATATTGCTGAATCCGGCCTATGTAAAGGCCTATAATAATCGTGGCAACAGTTTAAGAAAAGAGGGGCTTTATAAAGGAGCTATTGCTGATTATACTAAGGCAATTGAACTAAACGGCTCCGGTCAGGAAGCTCTGATTTTTTATTATAACCGTGGAAGCAGCCATCATGCTCTGGAACATTTTGAGGAGGCCATAAAAGATTATAGTGTGGTGATTAGCCGTGACCCAAAAAATACCGATGCCTTCAATAGCCGTGGACTCAGCTGGCTGAGCATGAATAAGTTTGAGGAAGCCCTTAAAGATTTTAAACAGGTTCTTGCGCTTAATCCAAAACACCGTAATGCGAAACGGAATATCAAGCGGGTATATACGAAGGCTAAGAAGCGGTTATTTACGATTTGACAAGTAAAAAATCAAGTAATAAGCATTATCTTAACCCAAAACAACTATAATATTATGGCTCAATATAATTATCAGCAAACAACGATGGAAATGATAACCAAATTTCCTCATATTCAAGATGTTTATGACTTTGATAGAAGTAACGCCAGGCAATTTTATAATGACTTTTATCAATTCTGCCAAGAAAATTTATCGGAAAAGTGTAACGATTACAATATAACGCCTGCATACTTTTATTTTACAACAAGCCCCGATTTTAACGCTTTAGCATCAAGTAGAAATATAATAAATATTAATATGGGTGTTATTGAAAGCTTAGCTAAATTTTTCATGAATAATACTTCATTAACTAACTATCCTATACTTAAGAAGTACATACCACTTAATAATTATTTGATAAAAGAAAAACAAATTGATTTTAATTATTTAATGTTTCAATCCTTTAATCAATGGATTTACTATCATGAGCTTGCGCATTTAATACAATTTTCGAATGAAAAGCAAACCAAAATAAATGATTTTAGAGAGGCATACTTATTACCAGATATAAGTTTCGATTTAAAATCAACTATAATGGAAATAGATGCCGACTTACATGGTGCGAATTCGATCGTCTTTCACATTATCCAATTCTTCAATAATTTAGACGAAAAATTCCGTAATGAAGATACTATGTTCAAACTGCTTTCTATTAGTATTTCAGCCATGTTCTCGTATTTTATGCTTTTAACAGAAGATTTAAAGGAATTTTATATCAAAAAGTATGACCATCCGCATCCTTTTGTTAGAATTACTTATATTTTTACCACTTTAATAGACTGTTTTGAAAGAAACCATAATTTTAAGATTAATTTCTCTTCTAGGGAAATTATTAAAGAAAGCATGGGAATTTCTGATGCATTCTTTAATCGCAACTATGAATCCCAATATCTAGCAATCTTAAAGGATAACCACGTTAGTATTTCTATCTATATTAAGGAAATGATACAAGAGATGGAAAAGCATCCTTATCTTTTATCTAATACTGTACATAAGAATAAAAAGATTTAAAATCACCTACTAAAAAGAACCTAAAAATAAATTTATTTTTATATTTCTGAATAAATACTAAACTTGCTATTATTAATGACATATTAAGCAATAATGGCATTTTATACTAATGGAAAATCAAGATGATTTACTAAGTTTTTATAAAGAACTTTATGAGAAAGAATTTGAAAGAAAGGATCATATTATAAATTCTTTAAATATACAAATTGGTCTAATAACTATCTTTTTAACTATTCAGTTTTACTTAATAACTTCCTTTGATTTCAATGTTTTCGACATTATATCAATTGCATTTGTAATTGCTTCTGTTCTTATATTCGCAATATCAATAGTTTCAATATATTATTTAATACTAGCCTACTCAAATTTTTTAAAAGGTCATGAATCATCAGGTTTTCAAACTGCAGAAAAAATAGAGAAATACAGAAAAGAGTTAATAAATTATTACCGTAATAATGATAATCGTCAAGATTTAATAGAAAAAGATTTCAAGGGGTATTTAATTAGTGAATACATTTTACACTATGATAGCGTATTAAATATAAATGACAAAAAGACCTTATTCATATTTAAATCTAAAAAATATTCAATAATTGGGTTAATTATTATTTCTATTTCAATTCCAATATACCTTGTGAATTTTTTCACCAAAAAGGATGAAATAAGAAAAATAAAAATTGAAAATTTAAACTCTATTGAAAAAAATATTGAAACTATTAGAACGAAACTTGATACATTAAAAACGTATCAAACAATTAATATAACCGATACACTTAAAAAAAATAAGAATGTCAAACACAGAGCCAAATGATTCAGTTACCCCTACATCAGGAGCAAATGAATCCCCACAAGCATCTTCCCCTCATCCTGCGCCTCCACCCGTACGCATGATAGTAGAAAATCGTGGTAAAGAACAAAATGGATATTTTATTGAGAAAAGAATCATAACAGAAAGCAAAGAGCTACCTAATAAACAAAATGATTCTAAAAGTTCTAATTCTAAAGATTAAATTATTATGCAATCTGAAACAAGAATTCAAGGTAAGCCATCTCCACCTAAATCACGAATTAATTTAGAAGCGTCTAACAACAATTTTTCAATGTTAAAGCTTTTTTTTTCTTCCTCATTTGATTATATTATAGTGGGATTGTCAACCCTTCTTATCTTTATTACTTTTTCTTTTC
>CALRLS020000320.1:0-6612 GCA_943368815.1 Cyanobium sp. NIES-981 | reverse complement strand
TTTACGTTTTATACTCAACAGGGTTAATCCTACACCCTATGCACATTATTCTGATATTGTCCGGAAATTCAGAATTTTGGTTTATCAGGCGCTTATATAATTTTCGTATGGCAAACGATTTTGAAAATCGTTTTACAAAGTCCGATTTTCTGACGAACTTTGTCACTGGAAGAAAACACTATTATTTCAATAAAAATGGCACATCCTTTAGAAGGAGTAGGTGTAGCTTTAATAACACCATTTAATGAACAGCACGAAGTTGATTTTGAGGCTTACGGCAGACTGCTCGATTTTACAAGTACAGGCGGAGTAGATTATTTTGTTGTGCAAGGTACAACAGGTGAAACTTCTACTACTACAGCCAAAGAAAAGACTGATTTATTACAGTTCACCAAAGAGAATAATCCCAGAAATCTGCCAATTGTTTACGGCTTAGGGGGTAATAATACCAAAGCAGTTTTAGAAACTATCAAAACAACTGATTTAACAGGTGTTACAGCTATTCTATCTGTTTGTCCTTATTATAATAAGCCTCCTCAAGCCGGACTGATTGCTCATTTTACAGCTATTGCCGATGCCTCTCCGGTGCCGGTTTTATTATATAATGTTCCCGGACGAACAGTTATCAGCTTACAAATTCCGACGATAGTTGAATTAGCCAAACACCCGAATATCATTGGTATAAAAGATGCCAGTACTATAGAAAATGCTCAGGAACTAGCCAAACGCTGTCCTGCAGACTTCCTATTATTGTCAGGTGATGATAATCTGGTTACGACATCAATCAGTGTCGGCTTCAGAGGTGTCATTTCAGTAATTGCTAATGCTTTCCCGAAAGAATTTGGCGAGTTGACCTGGGCTGCCCTGAATGGTGATTTTGACAAAGCTGCTGAATTGCAGAAAAGATTAATAGATTTCGACACCCTGCTTTATACAGAATCAAATCCAGTTGGTATTAAAAAATGCCTTGAAATCAAAGGCATTTGCAGTTCCGAGGTACGTCTGCCATTGATAAAGGCTTCAGAGGCTCTGGGAGAAAAACTCGAAAAAGCCATGATTGCCGAAGGCTTCTGGCAATAAAAATATAGCTATTTTATTCTTCTGAAGGTGGGTTAAGCTCACCTTTTCCGTTTTTATAAAAGTACAGCGCATCCCTCACCGAAATATTGATTTCAAAACCCAGAATCAGAATCAGGGCTATTAGGTATAACCATACCATCAGGGCTATCAGCGTACCGATAGACCCATACAGCTTGTTATAAGAGTTGAAATTACTCAGATAAAACGAAAAAAGGTTCGTAACGAGAATACCCAGAAAAGACGCAATAAATGCCCCAAGATTAAAGAATTTCAGCTTCTTATGAACTGCAGGGGCAAAATAATAAATAACACAGATACCAAAAAAGAAAATCAGGAAAATACCCCCATACCGGATAATCTGAAATAAATAAAAGGTGAAATCTTCGTTCAGTACGCCTCTGTCAAACAGAAAATCAATGATAATCCTACCCACGATTAGGATAACAATAGCGCAAATCATTACTATAATCAACAAAACAGTCAGAAAAAGCGCAATTAATCTGGCTTTCAGGTAATTACGTTTTTCTTTTACCTGCAAGGCCATATTGAAAGACCTCATCAAAGCCATCATCCCGTTAGTAGCGGCAAAAACAGTAAAGAAAAACCCGAAAGACAAAATATCACTTCGTTTTCTGCTCACAATTTCCTGAATCGTTACTGAGGTATTATCGTAGATACCACGCGGCATGGCATCACTTAAGAAGTTCATAATCTGCTGGTCGAGATGATTAATCGGAACAAATGGGATGAGGGTAAACAAGAAAATAACTCCCGGAAAAACTGCTAACAAAAAGCTGTAGGAAACAGAGGCTGCCCGCTGGTCAATATCAAAAGTTATAATTTTTTTCCAGAGAATCGTCAACAAATAGTACAGTGAAACAGTTGTGTTCCATAGGTAGATACTTTCGAGTAAGCGTTGAATGCGTTTCAAATTACGAACCGGATTAGTCTGATTTACAAAAATACAAATTTACCCGGTTTAAAATTCACAATATTGGTTTTCATGATTTTTAGCGATATTGCACCAGTTTAAAGCATGTTTAAAAATTATGATTCGACCTCCAAAGGCATCTTTTTCAGCTATACTGCGTTGCATTTTTTCGACGTAGCTGCTGGCTACGTCTGCAAAATGCGCCTTGTCTAGCTAAAAAACCTGTCCTTTTCGGTCAGAATAACAAAATTTAAACATGCTTTTAATTAAGAAAAATTAAGCCTGCGTATAGGCAATAAAAGTGCATACTTTTCCATTCTAGCTTTACATATTTTTAAAAAATAAAGATACTCTTATGCGATATAACATACTCTGGGCAGACGACGAGATAGACTTACTAAAACCATACATAATTTTTTTACAAGGCAAGGGTTATGACGTTACGCCTGTACCAAGCGGTGCCGATGCCATTGATAAAGTAGAAACCGAGCGCTTTGATGTAGTTTTTCTGGATGAAATGATGCCCGGTATGACAGGACTGGAAACCCTTTCACAAATAAAAATTCTAAAGCCCAATTTGCCCATTGTAATGATTACAAAATCGGAAGAAGAACGAATAATGGAAGATGCCATAGGCTCAAACATTGCCGATTATCTCATTAAACCCCTTAATCCTAATCAGATTCTGCTGTCGGTAAAGAAGATACTAGAAAATAAACGCCTTATTTCAGAAAAAACCAATCTGGGTTACCAACAGGATTTCCGGAATCTGGCCATGCAGTACAACGATCGCATTGGACATCAGGAATGGGCTGAAATCTATAAAAAACTGATTTACTGGGAGCTTCAGTTAGATAAGTCGGAAGATAAAAGCATGGAGGAGGTATTTGGGATGCAGAAATCAGAGGCAAACTCTAATTTCTGTAAGTTTATAGAAGAAAACTACGAAGACTGGCTTAATGACCCCAAAGTCGATAAGCCTTTGCTCTCGCATCAGTTAATGAAGAAGAAGGTTTTTCCTTTGGTACAATCAAACTCCCCTCTCTTCTTTCTTTTGATTGATAACCTGCGTTATGACCAATGGAAAGTGCTTGAAGAAGTAATCAACGATTATTTTAATGTAGAAGAAGAAAGTGATTATTATGCTATTCTGCCTACAGCTACTTCGTATGCCCGTAATGCTATTTTCTCCGGTTTAATGCCTTCTGATATGGCAAAACTGCATCCTGATTTATGGGTAAATGATGAAGGAGAAAACGAAGATGCACTGAATAATAATGAGGCGGAGTTTTTGAAACGTCAGATTGATAAAAGCCGTTTGAACATCAGTTTCTCTTATCATAAAATCCTGAACACCAATCAGGGAAAAAGTCTGGTTGATAACTTTAATAATCTGTTAAAGAACCAACTGGTAGCGATAGTCTATAACTTTGTAGATATGCTGTCACATGCCCGTACTGAAATGGGTATGATTAAAGAATTAGCACCTGACGAATCGGCTTATCGCTCTATCACCCGATCATGGATTGAGCACTCGCCGCTTTTAGATTTGTTGAAGAAGATTTCAGAGAAAAAAGGGCGATTAGTGATTACAACCGACCACGGGATGATTCGTGTAAAACACCCTAAGAGAATTGTAGGAGACCGGAACGTAAATACCAACCTTCGCTATAAACAAGGTAAAAACCTGAATCTGGATGATAAAGCCGACCATGTTTTGATAGTAAGAAAACCGGAGCTGTTTATGTTGCCCAAACCCAATGTATCAACAGCCTACTTCTTTACGATGGAGGATTATTTCTTTGCTTATCCTAATAATTATAATCACTATGTAAGCCATTATAAGGATACTTTCCAGCATGGGGGTGTTTCGATTGAAGAAATGATTGTTCCTTTTGCTTATCTGACTGCGAAATAGTAAGAAAATGAGATTTATACTTTGGGTATTTTTTTGCTCAAGCCTGGTAGAGGCTGTTGCGCAACAACAACAGCCTCAATATATTGAAGATAAATATTCCTATTTCATTGCCCTGAATCTGGGCAATGCAGTAGGTAACTATAGAGATGTACTGAAAGCAGGCAATAAAGCAAGCACTAAATTCGGTTTGACAGGTGGCTTTCTATTGAATCCATACGGAAGAAAAAAAGCTTCTCCGGTATTTTATGGCGCGGAGCTTGGATTTCAGGGAGATGGCCGTGAAGACCCAACAAGCGCCTTCAGTGGTGATTTTCGTGTGACGAATAATTCTTACTGGGTAAATGGCTTAGTGCGGTATCGCCCTGTTTTATGGAGTTCAAAAATCAATCCTTATGCAGATGCTTTTTTCGGCGCTAAATTTATTCAGACGAATCTGATAGAGCAATTGAATGAAGAGGATACTGAAAATCTGGAGCGATGGACCAAAGTAACGCCTAATTATGGTTTAGGTATTGGGCTTGGCATCAAATTATTCGGAAGTATGAAGAACTCCTATCTGGATATTGGCCTGTATTACCAGCAGGCAGAGGCGGCAAAAATTGTGAAACCTAATTCAGTAGAAATTGACGGTAACTTCGATGTCAAAAGCAAGCAGGTTCTAACGGCTACCAATCAATGGGTGATTAAAATCGGTATTACAGGGTTCAACTAAATACTTTCTGTTAAGTCCTGTACCAATCCTTTATCGCAATACAAAGTGCGGCTTGGGTAGCGCTCTATCAGTTCAAAATCGTGTGTTGCCATCAATACGGCCGTCTTCGATTTCTCATTAATATCCATAAATAGTTTCAGAATCTCTACCGACATCTCAGGGTCAAGATTCCCTGTCGGTTCATCAGCCAATAAGATTTGCGGCTGATTCAATAAAGCACGGGCAATGCCTACCCTTTGTTGCTCACCACCTGATAATTGATGAGGCATTTTTTCAAGAATATGTGATAGATTAACCAAATTCAGTACTTCACTGATTCTGACCCTCATCTCTTCCTTGTCTTTCCATCCCATTGCTCTCAGATAAAACATCATGTTTTTTTCAACGTTCCTATCTCCTAAAAGCTGGAAATCCTGAAAAACTATCCCGATATTTCTTCTCAAATACGGAATTTTTGAACGTTTCAATGCATGAAGTTCATATCCTGCTACTACTCCGGTTCCTTTTTCAAGCCATAAATCGGCGTATAAGGTCTGTAAAACTGAAGATTTTCCGCTACCTGTACGACCAATCAGATAAACAAATTCACCTTGATGAATAGTAAAACTGACCGCTGATAACACCAGTTGGTCACGTTGGTAAATATAGGCATTCTGCAGAGAAATAACAGGTTCCATGTATTGGGTAATTATCTACGCAATGATAAGCAGTTTTTCTAATAAAAACTGCTTAGAAGCTGTTTAAGTTAAATTTTACGAATCAAAATGCATTATTTTTTTACAAAGACAAGGCGCTAAAACCGCAGTTTGGCAGAGCCAAATGAGGATTTTTGCAACGCAGTATTTGTGAAAAAGAATCATTTTGAACGAAATAAGATTAACTTAAACAGCTTCTTATCATTTAGTCAATAAAACTTATTTCTGATTCACTTTTGCATGGTCGGCCAGGAATTTAGCCAGACCGCTGTCAGTTAATGGGTGATTCAACAATGCTAAGATAGCCGAAAGCGGGCCTGTCATTACATCAGACCCAATTTTAGCACATTGAATGATGTGCATCGGATGACGAACCGACGCAGCCAAAATCTGCGTTTCGTAGCCGTAATTATCATAAATCAGGCGAATATCTTCAATCAGGTTCATACCATCTGTTGAAATATCATCTAAACGACCAACAAATGGCGAAACATAGGTAGCTCCGGCTTTAGCAGCCAATAGGGCCTGCCCTGCCGAGAATACCAGGGTACAATTGGTTTTAATGCCTCTTTCCGAAAAATATTTAATGGCCTTAATACCATCTTTTATCATCGGTATTTTAACTACTATCTGCTCATCTATTTCTGCCAGTTCTTCACCTTCATTAATCATCTCTTCGTATTTCGTCGAGATTACTTCTGCGCTTACATCACCATCAACAATCTCGCAAATGGCTTTATAATGACGCATTACATTATCTTTTCCTGCAATTCCTTCTTTTGCCATTAATGACGGGTTAGTAGTAACACCATCTAGGACACCAAGGTCTTGCGCTTCTTGTATTTCTTTGAGGGAGGCGGTATCGATAAAAAATTTCATAGAATATATAACCCCATTTCCGTGACAGGACGGAAATATTTGTTACGAACTTTCATGCCTTTGGGGCTTAGTTACATGAAAGTTGTGGAATATATTGAACAATTGCAATTAGCCGGAAACAAAAAATGGCAAATTCACCGCTCAACCACAATACCCTTGCTTCGGTCAAGACCTGGGGGATTCAGCAGGAGCTGGTAATTTGCCGATGCAAAGGTAAGAAACTTTTCATCTCTCTACAAATGGTTTTAGAAAAAAGACGGAATATATGGTTATTAGTATGAAATAGGAGCTTACCCATTTAATAAATTTTTGAAAATAAAACCCTACTACCTTAAATCAAAAAGCATTAGAAATTAATAACTTTGATATTCTTTACGAAGCCCTACTCAATTTATTT
>CALRLS020000319.1:0-6620 GCA_943368815.1 Cyanobium sp. NIES-981 | reverse complement strand
TTTAAGCTATTGCCTCTTTCTTCTTTTTACGGAAGTATTTATCTCTTACCCTTTCATTGATATAATACATACAAGGTACGATTACCAAGGTAAGTATGGTAGAGAATGTCAGACCAAAAATAATTGTCCAGGCCAGAATACCCCAGAATACTGCACTATCGCCACCTATAAAAATGTGCGGGTTAAATTCAGTAAACAAGGTAACAAAGTCCATACTTAAGCCAAGGGCCAAAGGTACAAGGCCTAATACAGCTGCAGAAGCAGTCAACAATACGGGTGTTAAACGCACGCCACCGGCTTCAATAATTGCCTGTTTTAATGGATAACCCCTGGATCTTAACTCATCGGTAAATTCTATCAGAAGGATACCGTTCTTCACCACAATACCTGCTAAAGCAATGATACCTACACCTGACATGATGATTGAGAATGTCATACCGAATATCATAAAGCCCAGGAATACCCCGATGAACGATAACAAGATTGTAACAAAGATGATAATCGGTTTTACCACAGAGTTAAACTGCGTTGCCAGAATCAGATAGATTAGCAATACAGCCGCACCCAGGGCTCCCATCAGGAATATCATTGACTCCATCTGTTCTTCCTGCTCTCCTCCCATTTTTACAGAATATCCACTTGGCACCTCCATTCTGTCAATAACCTTGCTCTGGATTTCTGCCACGATTTCATTGGCATTGTATCCATTCAACACCTCCGAACCAAGGGTAATGATTCTGGATTGGTCTTTACGGTTAATCTGACTGAATGTCGTTGAATAAGAGATATTAGCAATTGAATTCAATGGCACCTGACGCAGCACCCCTCCCATATTCATATCACGGTAGGTGATGTTCATACTTAATAGTTTTTCAACTTTATTACGGTCGTCAGCTTTTAAACGTAATTGAATCGGGTATTCATCTTTATCATCTCTGAATTTCGACACTTCAGCACCAAACAAGGCCGTACGAATAGCCATCGCCACCTGTGACGTACTGATACCTTCACGTTGCGCTTTTACTTTATCTACATCAACAATGATTTCAGGCTTATTGGTAATCAAGTCAGATTTTAACTCTTCAATACCTTTGATATTCTCTTTCTGGATATTCTTACGAACTTCTTTTTCGAGTTTTATCAAATTACTGAAATCATCACCCATAATTTCAATCGAAATAGGCTTACCCGTTGGCGGGCCATTGTTTTCACGTTGAACCGAAATTTCAGTTCCCGGAATGCCCTTAATCACATCCCTCATTTCATCCAGAAGTGTAACCGATGAAATATCTCCCCGCTCTTCTTTCTTCACAAATGCTACCGTTACCTTCGATTTATGAGGCGTAGCTGAGCGATCCGGATTAAAAGGGTCTCCGGCATTTTTACCAACGTTCGAGATAACAGAGTTAATTGCTTTTTCGGCTTTATGTTTCTTAATAACCCCAAACACTTTATTTTCAATTACCTTGGTTACCGAGTCAGTTACTCTGGCATCAGTACCCACCGGCATTACGTTATATACATAGATATAATCAGGGTCGCCACTCGGGAAGAAAATCACTTTAGGTTGAACAATACCTAACATTACAAATGTGAAAATCAGCAAACCAAACATAGCAACTACTGCAAATACCGGACGATAGCCCGTGATAATCCATGCGATAAGCTTTCTATACGCATTTTTAAAGCGTGGTAGTGCTCCATCCTGAAAAGGAATAATTATTCTTGGTGTCAGCACAAAATGATTGAACGCATACAGTATTGCAAACAGTACTATCAGATTACCGATACCCACATTGATAAAATAAGCAGGTACTGCTACTATAGCCATGATAATCAACGGACGACGAATACCTTTGAAGCTGGTATCCTCGTGTTGCTCATCCTCGTGGCGTCTCATGAACGAAATAGCAAACACAGGGTTTATCACATACGCTACAATCAGTGAAGCAAATAGCGTATAGATAAGCGTGATAGGCAGGAACTTCATGAACTCACCTACAATACCCGGCCAGAATAAAAGCGGGAAGAAAGGCGCAATAGTAGTTAATGTACCTGACAATACAGGCAGGAACACCTCTGATGCGGCCAGACTCACGGCTTCTTTGATACTCAGGTTCTTGAATCTGTTGAACAAGCGGTGAGCATTTTCGATAACCACAATGGCATCATCAACCACTATACCCAAGCCTAATAAAAAGGCAAAAAGCACAATAGTATTTAAGGTAAAGCCCGAAAACCACAGTGGGATAAAGGCAATCAACGCAGAAAGAGGTACAGATAGCGCTACGAAAATCGCATCTCTTACACCCATGAAAAACATCAATACGATTACCACGAATATAAACCCTAGTACAACCGTATTAATCAGGTCGGCAATCTCGCTTTTTACACGTTCTGAGGTATCAGCTGTAATTCTCGCTTCTAATCCTTTCGGGAAACGGGTTTCACGGTATTTCTCCAACAATTTTTCAATACGTTCCGACACATCAATCACACTTGCTCCGGCTCGTTTAATGATGTTCAGCGTTACTACTCTTTTATTGTCCAGACGGGCAAAATCCTGCTGCTCTTCGTTACTATCTATCACTTCTGCCACGTCGCCTAATCTGACTGTTGCACCTGTAGAGCTGCGTATCTGTACATCCTGAATCTGATATACATCTTTGAACTCTCCTTTTACACGAATCGTCCGGCGTACATTATCTACATTCAAATCACCACCCGAAATATTGATGTTCTCGCCCTGAATGGCTGATTGAATATCGTAGAAAGTTAAGCCTGTTGATTGCATTTTGGATAACTCCAGGTTAATCTGAATTTCTCTTTTCAGCGTACCAACAATATCCACTTTGGTGATTTCAGGATATGACTCTATATCATCTTGTAGTTCTTCTGCATAATCTTTTAGTTTTTCTAATGGGAAATTACCTGCTAAGTTAATATTCATGATAGGAAACTCTGAAAAGTTTACATCTTGTGCGGTTGGGCCGCTATCAACTTTTGTCGGTAAATCTCTTTTCGCTTTATCTATTGCATCACGTACCCTTTGTAAAGCCGCTTCTACCTGCACATCGGGGTCAAATTCAATCAGGATAACTGAAACGTCCTGCAAAGCATTTGATTTGATACGTTTTACACCTGTAATCGTCTTTAATTGCTTTTCAATAGGCTTGTTAATTACGTTCTCTATATCTGCAGGTGTAGTACCAAAGTAAATGGTCTGTACATAAATCTGTGGTACTTTAATATCCGGAAACTGTTCTTTCGGGAGATTGAAATAAATTCCTAAACCTGCCAGAAATATCATTGCCGTGAAAATATAGACCGTAGTCTGGTTATTTCCTAACCAGCGAACCATATTATAGATCATCCCACTACCATGTGGAATATCCTGATTTTGTAATTCTTGAAATTTGTCTTTTTCCATAATCTAAAACCTCTGAAAGGCTTTTATGATTGTTTAAATGATTGATATGAAGACACGGAAAAAGTATGGTTTGCGTTAATTACGTCGAGGATTCCTCCACCATACCTTTTCACTTCTCATGAGAAACCGCTTCTGATTAGAAGCTTATCGCCTGACCATCTACTAAATCCTGATAGCCCTGGGTAATTAACAAATCTCCGGCCTGTAATCCTGATACAATTTCAATATCGCCTCCATAAGTAAGACCTGTAGTAATTTTGCGGCTACGCGCTACTTTCTTTCCTCCTTCGGTTACTGCTACATAGACAACATTACCGGCCTCATCCTGTTGAATCAGGTTTCTGTTGATAATAACAGCATCGCCTTTAGACTGGTCGTTTACATTCATTATGGCAGTCATATTAGGTTTCAACTGAGGGTCGATTTTAGGAACAGATGCTTCAATCACGAATGTACGTGAAGCAGGGTTAACCGTTTGGCTCACAAAAGTTAATCTGGCTGTTGTTTCTTTGCCTAAATCCGGAAACTTAATTGTTACTAAATCGCCTTGTTTGATAGTTCCGGCATAAGTATCTGCTGCCTGTGCAACTACTTTAAGGTTATCTGAATTGACGATTCTCACAATACCTAAACCAGGTGCAGCCAATTCACCGGCTCTCTGGCGGATTTCATCCACAAAGCCATTCAATGGTGCTGTTACCTTAGTCATGGCTGTTTGTGTTTGTAGTGTAGCCAGACGTTTTTCTAATGCTTCCACGTTGCTTTTCGCCTGAATGAATTGTACTTCTGTACCTATTTTCTGATCCCACAGGTTCTTTTGTTTTTCAAAGAAAACCTTTGCTGTTTCCAGTTGCACTTCAATTTCCTGAAGCGACTGCTTCATAACTGAATTATCAATGGTTGCAATCAATTGTCCTTGTTTTACATAGTCGCCTTCTTTTACATATAGATTGGTAATTGCACCACCTACCTGTGGAGAAACAAGGATATTATTTTTTGCATCCAGTCTGCCCTGAAGCTCAACAAAATGCTTGAAGTTCGAAACCGCTATTGGCGTAGTTGTTACACTGATAACTTTTTCTTCTTCCTTATTTGGGTCAAGAATATTCAGTTCTGCCTGTAGTTTCTGAATTTTTTCTGAGATTGCTTTTTCTTCTGTCTGTAGCTTTGCAAGTTCTTCTTTCTTCTGACTTACTTTATCACCACCGCTTTTTGAGCAAGAAGCAACCAGTACTATAAATGTTAAGGCAAAAATTATACTTGAAAATTTCGTTTTAGCCCCGTAATAAATAAAAGATATATTTTTCATACGAAATGTGTTTTATAAATGCTTGTATTCGTGAATTGTTGTGATTTTATGCTTGTATTACTCTGCTACTAGTTTACCCATTGCTTTGTCTAAGTCAACTTTTGCGATAAGCAAATCATACAAAGCAGCAAAATAATTGGTTTGTGCTTCTTTCAATGCTGACTCAGCATTAATCACTTCGATATTGGTACCTGACCCTGCCTGATATTTGATTCGGGTAACTCTGATTACCTCTTTGGCCAGATCAAGGTTTCTTTGTTGTATACTCAGGCTTTCTAAACCATTCTTTATATTAATGCTTGCTGATTTTGCCTGTAAATCAAAAGACTCTCTTAGCATCAGGGCCGACTGGTCAAGTTTGGTTAAGGCAAGTTTCTGTTGTTGTAACTGAATTTTTCTTAAACCACTATCATAAATAGGTATCTGTACACCCAGCGTTAAAGCCGACGAACCAAACCAACGCTCAAAAGGATTGAATCGTGTATTGCTGTGGCCAGCACCAAAAGAGCCATTGAATGAAACCTTTGGAATAGCGCCTTTTTGCGTGCGTTCCATATCCAGTAAAGCCAATTGTCTTTGTACCATCAATGTAGAATACTCTATACGACCACCATAATCAACTGCCGGATATTCCATCAGTGCAAATGGTCTGATATCTACGTCTGATAACTTATCGGCCAGTATTATAGGTTCATCCAGTTTCATACCCATCTGAAACTTCAGTAAGGACTGACTTAACAGCACGAGGTTTTTTACTCTTTGTGTTTCAGTAATAAGGTTATTGCGTTGTACCTCCAGACGGTCAAGGTCTATTTTTTCAATAAAGCCTTGTTGATTCATTATTCTCATTTCTCTGATTAATGAATCGATACGTGCAATGTTTAAATCCAGAATCTTTGCTCTTTCTTCAGCTACCAGAACCGAGTAATAGGCTTTGGCAACATTTTCGGCGATTGTAATTTTTGAGTTGGTTACACCTTTTTTCGCCAGTTCACGGTAAACGGGAGCTGCTTTAAGACCGACCAGCCAGGTAGCATCAAAAACTAACTGGTTCAAACCGACCCCCGCCTGTCCGGACCATGGTACACCAAACTTGAATTTGGTTACCGTACCTTCTGCAGCATTAGGGTCAAAGTTTTTGGCGTCTAATAATTGCGTCGGAATAATCGCATTGTAGGTGTATTGAAACTGCCCGTTTATCTGAGGCATTCCGGAGGCTTTGATTTGTTTGATTGTCAGTTCAGCCCCTAAAATATCTAACTCGGCGTTTTTTACGGACAGGTGGTTCTTGGTTCCATATTGTACTGCCTCCTGCAAGGTAAATTTTTGTTGGCCCTGTGCTGAAATCCCACAGATCAGGAAAAATATCAGGTACTTTATTTTCATATTTTGATTGTTTAATTAATGCTTTATGTGCTCCGACTCTGCGTCTTGTTTGCACTTTTCGTAAAATTCAAGACCCTTTGGGCTGATGATTCCTCTTAGGTAATGGTCTATAAATGTGGTATGTACATCTGTCTGATTAAATTTTTCGGGAGGGAAAACATCCCGGTTAAAGGCAAATTCTACTTCTTCCATCCGTAATCGTGCCAGAATTTCAACATTAATGTCAGCTCGGTAAAACCCTTGCGCTATTCCTTCTCTCAGATTATTCTTGACGATTTCCATGAAATTAACCTTGTTGTATTCCTGAAATAATTGCCATGTTTTAGGATGGTACTTCTTTAAATCATAAAATACAGCGGGGTTAATCGTTGACGCTTGCTTACGAAGTAAAGACGCTTCTTTAAAGACCTGTTCAATTGGGTTGGCCGATTCTTTGTGTATTCGTTCTGATTCTTCTATGTCACACATCATATTCAGACGGGCAATCTCATGAAC
>CALRLS020000318.1:0-6628 GCA_943368815.1 Cyanobium sp. NIES-981 | reverse complement strand
CTAAACCTTATTCTACGAAATAATAACGCAGTTTTAAATACAAATATTTTCAAATAATTTAAATATTTATATAAAATGAATTATGTCTTTGCGACAGAATTACATAAATAGGATAAAACAGAAATACAGTATTACAGAAAAACAGAAATAGGTTACGCACCCCGCTCATCACAGAAATACAGTATTACAGAATAGCAGAAGTACAGTATCACAGAAAGACAGAAATACGGTATTACAGAAAAGCAGAAGTACAAAAATACAGTATCACAGAAATACAGTATTACAGAAAAACAGAAATATGAGAATACAAAAATACAGAAATACGGTATCACAGATATACTAAAAACGGTACACATTTTAAAACAATCAATCAATGACAACACAAACAAGAAACAACGCCGCAAGAATTATTTCAGTAGCCAACCAAAAAGGTGGCGTTGGGAAAACCACCATTACCGCTTTATTGGCAAATATTTTAGGTGGTACATACCAGAAGAAAGTTTTGGTAATTGATGCCGATTTGCAAGCAACTATCGCCATGACCAGAATAGCCGATTATGAAAGAAAAGAGGACAGTTTTGTTTTTCCTTATGAAATTATCAGCATTGAAGAAACCGACACGCTGCATGAATTGGTACAAGAACACCAAGGTTTAGTTGATTTTATATTTATTGATGCCCCACGTTTGACTAACAAAGATGATATTATCAAAGATGCTATCAATATTTTTGCTCCATGCGATAGTATCTTAATTCCTACCCAAAGTAGTAGTTTTTCTACGGATTCTATGTTTCAATTTCTACCTGTAATTAAAGAAATTGAAAAACAACGAACTGATTTAGACCTTGATTTTTACTTCTATGCCTTTTTGAATCAATCTCGTTCAACTAATAATGACAAAGAAGTATTGGAATTGATGAAACAAAACGAAGAAGTACCGTTTTTTGACACTCCTTTATCCTTGCTCGAAGTGTTTGTTATCAAAGATTCTTACACATCTATTTTTGACAAAAAAGGAGGAAAAGAGAAGTTTGAGCCTTTTTTTAAGGAATTTATTGAGAAATTTAAGATTGAACTATGACATGAAAAATCAAAAAGGTAAGCCAATGACAATGGAAGAAAAACAGCAGCTCATGCGTGAACGTTTGGGTAGAAATATTGGTAAAATGTATGAGAAACCTGCTGAAATTGCCACCAATGAAATTTTAAAAATAGAAATACCAAAGCCTGTCGATAAACCCATCAATAAAGTAGTCAAGGGGAAAGAAAAAGTGCTGATAGCCAATGACAAAGTTTGGAGGATTGAGTTAAAAATCACTTCAGTTAAACTGCTCTACAAACTGGAAATAATTTCTAAAATGAAAGGAAAATCGAAACAACAATACTTTTTAGGACTCTTGGAAAAGGATTTAGCTGCTAATGCCGACTTGTTTAAAAATATCTAAGATAACCAAATATCAGTGGATTAGTAAAAAAAAGGACTATGCCATTCCAAAAACTTTAAAATATCGATTGGGCGAAGCCCAAATTTTTTTGGACAAGTGGAAACCATGCCATTTAGGTAAAAAAGTACAAGAAATCTAAAATTAGGGTTGTAAGCGTCTGCACCTGCAACCCTAATTTTTAGGCATTTATCAACTCACTGCAGAATTTAAAAGCAGTTTGATTAAGTTCGTTTGACGAACCAAACGGATTGCCAAAGGTGGCGTTTTTTGAGTTTTTTATGTGGGTTGTGTAGTGCGTAATACCATTAAAAAGTCCAAAAGCATTGTCACCCAAATCTGCACATTCTCGGTCAATCGAAGAATTGAGATTAGCTATAATATTTCTTTTTCTGGTCGATACCTCATTGCCGAGTTTTTCTTCATCATTCATGCGTGTTAATCGCTCTACCAAAGCATCTTTGATGGAATCATCTACTTTTACCCATGAAAGTTGCTCCATTTTCTCAAATAATTGGGTACGTTGCTTCATAAACATATCAAAGTATTGTACCAAACCATCAATGCGAAGACTATTATTTTTGGTATGATTTACTTGAAGTTGGCGAAAGTTTCTTGAAAAACGGTTTGAACAACGAACCATAATATTACTATTTCCGATAAAAAAGCCCGTTGAACCATCAAAACTATTGCCAATCATTAGGTAGTCTTTAAACTCATGGCCGCAAACTTGTATAGTATCGGTACATTTGAGAAATGATAAAACCTTTTTTCCTCCGTCCACATCGTAATAATTTTCAATCGGAAAACCTGTAATGTCGTGCAGTTTTTCGGTTACTTCAATAAATTTTTCGTTGTGTGTGGGGGTGTAACTTGATTTGGCAATATTTAATAATTGCCCATTATCGTTGCGAAAAATGCCTTTATAGCCAATTACCTGCTTGTTATTGGCAAAAATCGGTTTTTCTATAATATCCCATTCTAAAGCTTCCATTGAATTAAATTTTAAGTTTCAAAAATTAATTTAAAGAAAGCCCAACCCGAAAATTGGGCTTTCTTTGTTTGTTAGATAGTGAAATTTACAATTTCAGTTTCTAAGGCTTTGAGGTGTGTTTTTCCTGTTTTCACCAAATTATTGATAAAATCCAAAATCATGGCTACATTCTGAATTTGAATGTTTTTGTTTGTTCCCACATTTGAAATGGTCATAATCAAACCTTCATCACCATAATCTTTTGAAAAATCCTCGAATTCGCCTACTCGTTCTTTGGCTTTGTTGAATTGTTCTTTCATTTTCAAGCCTTCATCCAAACGGTCAAAAACTGCATTGGCTGATTTTAATTCAATTACTTGAAGTTGTGCAGAAACTTCAATTGGCTTTTGTTCTTCGGTAACAATCGACTCTGTGCCGTTGATTTTGCCTTTTTCGGTCGGTGTTTCTGCTTTCGCTGGTGCTACTGGTGTACCGTTGTTGTTTTTTGCTGGAATGTTTACTGAATTGCTCATTTTGTTTTTGATTTAATTGTTTATTTGAGCCAATTAAAGGGGGCTTTTTCCCTTATATTATTGATAAAAAGCGGTACGCCGCCCGATTAAATTAGAATGGTAAATCGTCTTTTTCATTTTTTGATGCTTCAAAAGCAACTTTACTTTCTTGGGTTTCGCCGAGTAAAGGCTTTTTCTTGCTCCCTTTGGTGGGTTGTTTAGCTTCCTGCTCTGCCTGTTCTTCAACTTCTTCTCTGCGTTTGCCCAATAATTCAATGCGTTCTACTCTGATTTTTACCAATGTTTTGGGGTTTCCTTCCTTGTCTTCCCATTTTTCGGTTCTGATTTTTCCCTCGATGCAAATACGGTCGCCTTTTTTGATAATTGTTTCGGCTACGTTGGCTAAATTGCCCCAAACTTCCAAACGATGCCATTCCGTTTGCTCTATTTTTGTGCCGTCTTTCTTGGTATAATTTTCATTCGTTGCCAAAGAAAAATTTGCTACTTTAGTACCGCTCTCAAGTGTGCGAACTTCGGGCATACCACCCACATTTCCGATTAAAATTGTCTTGTTCATTGCTGTAAATATTTAAGATTAAAAAATGATTGTTTTATTGAGTTAATATACTGATTATTAGCTTATTATCTCCTTGTTTGATAGTATAAAGATACGGCAGAAACGGTGTTTTTTGAAGTAAATGAGATAGAATTAGCAAATATGGTTCGTCCTTTTTCCCCCTTCACAAACTTGTATTTATGTTATAAAAAAATCCCATCGACATTGACTGTCTGATGGGATTTTTACTATCAATTGATACCTTTATAAACCCATATTTTGTTCATCCAACACTTGGTGTGTGTGGGTATCTTTGTTCGTTTGATTCAAAGTTGGTGTATCTAATTCTGCTTGAATCGTTGTGCCATCAAAGCCTTCTTTTTCAATTTTTCCAAAGTCATAGCTGGCGGACTTTTTTACAAAAAAACCACCGTCAGCTTGAATTTCTACCGAATAATCATTTATTGCCAAAGTGTCGCCCTGTCGGTCAGAAATTTTAATTTCGCCCAAGTTTAAATCCTTTCTTAATGATTCCGATTTTATGAGACTATCCATTTTGTCAACGTTTTGTTGTTGGCGTTCAACCACCTTTTCACCCAAAAGTAAACTCTCTTGCAAGGCTGGAATAAATAGCAAGGTGCTGTCATTATTTTTGAAAACGATAGCGAATTTATCGCTTGGGGTGGCATTGATTTTATCCATAAAAACAGCATCGTTGCTTACCATTGCTTGCAGTGGCTTTTTGTTGAGTGTCTGAAACTCACAAGCTAAAGAATTATCCGTTCGTCGATGGGTTGCTACCAAAACGATGTCGTTTTCTCGGAAAATTGTTTCGGCCAGTGAAATCGCCACGAGCTTTTGTTTGTTCAAATCTTGTTGGGCTTGGTATTCCTTTTGATGCGTTTCGATGTCTTTTTTGAAGACCTCATTCTTAAATAAAACTTCTTTGTTTTTTAGTGTTGCCACCAATTCAGGTGTTTCGTATTCTTGGTAAGCCGTATATTTTTCGAGATAAATATTAGTTACTCGGTTATTTCTTGCTTCCATACCTTGAGCAAAACTATGTGCTTCAATGGGTTGTGCGAAACGATTATAAGCCAATTCGATAGTTTTTGACTCTTTATTGCTTATTTCCTGCGTTACAACAAATGGTTTATTTCGATAAATCTCCATGTTATAATCCTTCTGTTTAGGATGTTCTAAGGCTATGATATTTTCCAAACCTTTTTCGGCTTCAACTAAATAATTTTTATGGTAAGGAAATCGAATTTCGACTTGCAGATGTTTCGGCGATTCAGACAAAATACTTTGCTTGATGCTGTCCTCACTGTGTTGATAGATTTTGCATTCCAATGGTTTGATGAGTTTTTCATAAAGCGTCTTTAATTGCCCTTCTCTATCATTGGAATTTATCGGAATGTATAATTTCAGCACGCCCTCTTTTTTGTGAATACACGAAAAATCTGCCTTTATCAGCTCAGAAGTTGGGGCATTGGGGTGTGAAAGTTGCCCAATCATATTCAAACTGTGGCGATAACCACCATTATCATTATCAAAAGCCATAACAATTTTTTCGGGCTGGGTCTGCTGAATGACTTTCTGAATCGTAGCATAGGCAGCATTTGCGGGTGTACCTGCCGTAGCCATGTAAATATTACGTTCCTGCTTTTCTCGGATGCTTTGGTGGTGTAATTCGAGATACGAAAGGTTATCAATCGGACTTTCAGCGATGATAAGTCTATCAACTTTTTGGTTGTTTTGATGCAAATTAGAAATATGAATTGCACCTTCTCTTTCATTGGTCAATCTGTTCCACTGCTCTTTTCGATACCCATTTTGTTCATCACTTAGGTTGATGGCACAAGTAAAGGCTTCATCAGTTCGCAAGGGAAAACTGGTATTTTTCCAACCAAAAACCTTGCTATTAAATACTTGCCCTTGAAATTCGGGAGAATGAAAAGACTGGGCTGTCAATCCACGGCTTTCCAAATACCGAGTATCGGTCAATGGATTCATATTCAGATGAAATGAATCCACCTGTTTTTGTAAATCCTTTTCGGGTTTGAATACGGCATTGGGTAATTGTCGTTGCTGGGCGTTGCCTAAATAATGATTCAGGTGTTCAAATATTTTGCCCCAATCTTCCTTTAGAGTAATGGCAAAGTTTTCTTTCTTGACCAAGAAATCTACAATCGTACCTCTGTCGGATGGGTCTCCGTCGGTGATGTAGCGGTAGCCCCTTTGTTCGTCTTTGCGAACCAAAATTGTTTCAACGCTTCGCTCGGCTGCCCCGACATTTTCCATGCGTTGCACAACGGTACAATCTCGCCCGCTTTTGCTCTGATTGATTCGCCAACCCTTGGATTCGGCATAGGCAGCGATGTTAATTTCTTGTCTGAATGTACTAAGGTTATTTTCCATAAAAATAGATAATGTTTGAAAATGAAAACTTAAAATTAAGTATTTATATTTTCATTATATATAATTATTAGTTGTATATGAAAATATAAGTTTTTATGTTTGTGCCAGCATCTGCATAAAATCATCTAAAATGGCCGAATGGGAACACGAAGAAAAGGAACAATTTTACCAAGGAAGTTTAGCCTTGACGATAGGCCTGTGCTTGGTGTATTTTGACGGAGATGCTACCATTTACCTTTGGATGAACAATGTACTCAAAGTCTCATTTTTCGTCTATTTAAGGGTATTTATGTGCTTTTTTGGCTTGATTTTACTCATTTATGCCTTTGTTGTTTTGCTACCAATCATCCAATTGAAAGTCAGTAAACAAAAGCCAATTGTAGAAGCCATTGCATGGGAACATTTCAAAACTATTGAACCAAAACTTGAAAGTTTTGCAGTAAAAACTCCCCATAAAACACCAGTTGACCGCCCCAAAGCTCAGACACTCACGAGGGTAAATAAGGACTTGATGAAGACGAATCAAGTAACAGCGGTTTTGAATGAAGAAGATGTCGCAAGAATCAAAAATATCAGTGAGCCTGTTTAAACTTTTATTTTTTTATTGATTTTACGTAAAAATATAACTGAGAATGCGATAAAATGGAATGATACCCAATTTTTAACTGAAAACTCAAACCTCACTAATAAAGCTTTAAACCCATCAATCCATGCATTTGAATGC
>CALRLS020000317.1:0-6638 GCA_943368815.1 Cyanobium sp. NIES-981 | reverse complement strand
AACATCCTCAGAATGGGGGCCTGCGTATCCGATTTATACCTCAAAAAATCTGGTTGACTGGCAATACCTCGGCCCGGTATTTAACGAATTACCTACCTGGACAATGGGCAGCTATTGGGCACCGGAATTATTTTATCATAAGGGTACTTTTTATTGCTATTATACGGCCCGCCGGAAATCTGACAAGCAATCATACATAGGTGTAGCTACCACCAAAGACCCTAAAAAGGGCTTTACTGACCACGGTTTGATTATTGAATGGACAACAGAGGCCATTGATGCATACGTGGTAGAAGACAAAGGAAAATTGTTTATCACCTGGAAAGCCTATGGCCTTGACAAGGGCAAAGCAATAGAATTATTAGGCGCTGAACTATCACCCGACGGCCTGAAAGTAACAGGCAAGGCTTTTACACTCATTACAACCAACAAAACAGATTGGGAAGCAGGTGGTGCCGAGGGACAGGCCATTTTTAAAAGAGGTAAGTATTGGTATATGCTGTATTCGGGTAATTCATGTTGCGGTAGCAAATGTAATTATATGGTGGGCTTTGCAAGGGCAGAAAAGTTGCAGGGACCCTGGACGAAGTATGCGGGGAATCCGGTGCTTGTAGGTGATGATACCTGGAAATGCCCAGGGCATGGCACGGTTGTAACCACGCCTGATAATCGTTATTTTTATCTGCACCATGCTTATAGCGGTGCAGATTTTACATTTGTAGGCCGACAAGGGATTCTCAGCGAACTGGTATGGGACGAAACCACCAAATGGCCTGCTTTCAGGTATGGCCGGACTTCTCCGGCACAAGCGGAATCTCCGGCTGGCACAAGTCTGGCTAATTATGAAGGTTTTGCTGTCAATTTTAGCCAACCAATGCCTAATCTGCGTTGGATATATGATGTGCGTTTCCCTAAACCGAATTATGTAGTGCAGGACGGTACTTTGCAGATTGAGAATGACAACCCTACCGAAACCGGGAATTTCATAGGTTTTAATATCAAAAAAGGGTCTTATACGCTCTCTGCTGACATAATCACAAAAGATGATTTAATGCAGAATATCGTTATTTATGGTGATGCCAAAAACGCCATCGGTTATGGTATTCGTGGAAATAAGGTGGAGCTTTGGCAGATAAAAGACGGAGTGCATGAAACAATTAAAACACAGCAGATACCCGAAACGCACAAGGAAGTCACCCTGAAACTACAAAGTTATAATGGCCGCTTTTATGAATTCAGTTGGGAGGTAAAAGGCGAAAAACCTGATGCGGCCAATAAAGTAGTACAAGCAGAAACCCTCTGGCTACCCCGCTGGGACAGAGCCGCAAGAGTAGGCCTGAACGTATCAGGCAAGGCAGGTGGAAAGGGCGAGGTGAAGGCTTTGTTGATGAAATATGAATGAGTATATTGTCGAATGTCGATTGCAAATTGTCAAATGAAGAACCCTATTCGACAATCTGCAATCGAAAATTGACATTTTTTTTAGACATTCTGCAATCGACATTCGACAATTCACTCGACATTCTGCAATCGACATTTGACAATTCACTCGACATTCTGCAATCGACATTCGACAATTCACTCGACATTCTGCAATCGACGTTCGACAATTCTTATTGTCTACTCAAAAGCTTGCTTTTCACAACTATTTCAATCACCTGCTCGCGCATGGTGCGGCTGATGGGTATCAGGTGGCTTTGAATCGTGATGTCGTTGTTTTCGATGCTGCCGATTTTGGCAATTGCTACCAGATACGACTTATGCACACGCAGAAAACGATTTTGGTCGAGGTATTCTTCAACGGCTTTCAGTGGTAGCAGTGTCATGTATTTGCCTCTGGTGGTATAGATAATCACGTAGTTCTGCAATGCCTGCACAAACAGAATTTCATCAATCAATATCTTTTCATACTTGCTTTCGCACTTGATAAACAGATAATCAGGTTCGGTGCTCTGTGATGTACTTTCGGTTTTCTGATTTTTGAGCCAGTACAATTCTTTGGCTTTATTGGTGGCCTTAAAGAAACGATTGAAAGTAATGGGTTTCAATAGATAGTCAACCGCATCAAACTGAAAACCCTCCAGGGCATAATTGGGATAAGCAGTTGTGATAATTACCATCGGCAGATTGGTCTTGATTTTCAGGAAGTCCAGCCCTGTCATGTAGGGCATCTGAATATCCATAAAAATCAGGTCTATGCGCTCATTTTCCAGTATTTTATTCAACTCTATGGGGTTTTCGGCAATAGCAATCGGTTCGAGGTAATCAATCACCTCAATGTATTTCATCAGGCCTTCCGCGGCCAGTGGTTCGTCGTCAACTATTGCGCACCTGAGTTTCATTTCAAATCTATGGTCAATGCTACCACGAAAACTTCGTGGTCAGATTCAATCGTGAGTGTATGGCGATGCGGATAAATCAGGTTCAACCGCCGTTGTACATTTTTTAAACCTATCCCGGACGATGTTGTGTTTATCTCCGTCCCCCGGCTATTCTCAATCTTCATTTCCAATGTCTTATTCTCTTTCACCGCCAGATCCATCCGTATAAAATTCTTCTGCGTTTTGCCCTTCGATACATGTTTGAAAGCATTCTCAACAAATGGCAATAAGATAAACGGCGCAATGCCTGCACTATGCGCCGAAGCATGGTTAATCTCAAACTGCAATTCGGTCTGGTTTTCATTCAGCCGGAGTGATTCCAGCTCAATAAAATTTTCCAGAAAATGCAGTTCTTTGCTCAATGGAATCTCCTGATCGTTGCACTCATATAGCTGATACCGCAACATTTCAGAAAAAGAAGCCAACGATTCCGAAGCCAAATCAGGATTCTTATGTATCAGCACAAAAATCGAATTGATGGTATTAAACAGAAAATGAGGATTTATCTGCGATTTAAGGTATTTCAATTCAGTTTCCAGATTATCTTTTTCTACAATCAGGCGTTTTTTTTCTGTTTCCAACCAGTTTTTACCCAGTTTTATGCTCATGGCCAGCGTCATACTTCCCAGAGTTGAGGGAAAAGCATTGGTCATAAAAATAAGCAGGTACTGGTCTCGCCTACGGCCAAATATCTGCTCAAAAGTCAAGTCAGAGAAATAAGGAGCCAGATAATAACCACTCACAATAAAAGCCGAACAGACAAGTATTGTAAGCATCACAAGCGCAATATAAGTCTTGTATTTGCCGACAATCAGAAACCGGGGCATCAGATAATAGAGGTTAAAATAAGCCCCTAATGCCTGAAAAACGATATAGAAATAGAATTTAATGGGTAATGGCCCAAGAAAAAGATAGGCATAGGCATCGGGCAGACTGCCGATATTAATCCAGAGCCACAATAAATGATAGCCTATCCAGAACGGTATATGGTGTAGTTTATATCTGAAAAACCAGTTTTGCATCAATGAATTCCCTAAAACTATTATAGGAGAAAGGTACAGAAAATACCGCAAGCCCCCAAACCCTGTTTGATGTATGGTAGGAAATAATTGATGAAATGCGGGGGGAATGGTTTTTACAATACATAAAGCCGTCGTAGGTCTCCCAATAAAATACTACAAATGAAGGTCGAAGACTTTTTGTTTTGTTTTTTACTAAAAAAACAGCTAATATAGCACCTACAAAGCCTTTTTTGAACGGCTTTTAATCGTACCATTAAGGAATTGAAACAACTCACGTACCCTACCGGATAGCCTTGATTTGCCGACTTTTAATCGCACCATTAAGGAATTGAAACTTTGTAACTACTTATGTCTCTATGCGGACACATGAACTTTTAATTGCAAGGCTGTTCCATATTATGATAGTGAATAATATTTGCATTTAAAATAAACTCTCCACAAATTCACTCTTATAAAAATCAATTAGCTTTTAAAGACTGTTAAAAGGCAGAATTGTCAAGCACTTATCAAAATGAAAACTAAGCTCTATCTATCAAAAACATTCAATATTATTCTAATTTGGGTTATGTTCTTCTGCTATCTGTACATAATGGAAGTATCCAAAATACCACATCCGAGAAGTCGACAGGTTTTAATCATGGGTATATTTATAAGCCTTGGATTAAGTATAGCCTCAGTCATAGTCAGCTACGAAATCAACTTTTGGAGTACTTATTTTATAAAAATAGTGATTGCAATAGTCACCTATTTTGCCTTGTTTATCCTGATTGCTTTCCCATATTTCATATTAATATTTTCTATTGAATTAAAATACAATATTGTTATTCACCTATTGTTACTCTCAGTATTTATTGAGTATTTTATTTATCGAATTACACGTTAAAACTTAAATTATAATTCTACCTTTTAGTAGATTTTTAAACCTCTTTTATCTCAATTACTATTTTCTTAAAAATCCCCCTCTAAAGACTAGGTGCAACCGCCTTCTTACACTCCCCCTCAGTATACTTGGTTATTCCTTTCGACTCAGCGTCGCAAGAGTTACCATAGGTCTTATTGTTACAACCACAAACAGGCTTATAAACCAATATACAAACCCGTCCATCGCTGGGTTTTTCAACGCATTGGTCAATGGAACTGGCTTTCTTACTGCAGCAAAGGCAGGTCAATAATATAGCTGATATGATAAATGTTTTTATGGTTCTCATAACAATCGGATTTATATGCATCAAATATAAAAATCCCATGCCAAAGGCAGTATTTAGCCTTATTGTTTCTTTTTAACAGGCTGTTTTGGTTTAGAGACCGTAGTTTTAGGTTTGCTGCTTGTTGTCTGTTTTGAAGAACTCATAACAGACCCTGAACCATTTAAGGAAGAATTGGAAGTATTAGAAGTCGTTCTCGCTCTGGATTTAGACAAAAACGAAAACCTCACCCAAAGACTATGATACCGGAAGTCGGTAGCATCCAAAGCATCATGCTGATAACCAAGCATGATTTCAGGTCTTGGTCTGAAACCCAGGCCAAATCTTTGCAGGCCCGTAGTACTGAAATTAAAGTTTCGAATGCTCACGGCTGCATTCACATAAATTAATTCTTTGTATCTGAAAGCGAAATCCCCTGTAAATAATTGGTTTGGCCCGGCAGGTTTGTATTGTCTGAAAACATCAACCTGTAAATAAGCCGTAGGGATAAATTTTATCTCACGAGGCAGATAAAAAGTGTACCCACCCTGCAGAATCAAAGCCTTATAAATACCCTGCGAGAAATCTCCGCTTTGTACGGATGTAACTATATGCGGAAACGAAAGCCCTATATAATTCTCTTTGTTCTTGTTCTGCACCGCCACCCCCAGCCCATACCTGAACACCTTACCATCCTTAAATTCAAGCGGATTGTACATACCCAGATTGGCACCGAATGCAATATTCGTGTGTCGGTCAATAGGCATTTCATAGGCATAGTTCAGCGTGAGGCTATTCGTTGCCTGCTGTTGTCCCCAGATATACCCTCCAAAATGGTGCGCACTTTTATCGGCATGATAAGTACCCGAAGCCAGAAACTGGTAATTATTAAAAGTAAACGTTTCACCAGGGTAGTTGCGTGTATAACGCCCGGGCGAAAAAGATAAGAGGGCATTGCTTGCCCCGGCATTGACCAATAAGGCCGGATTAATGATTTGTTTGTCGAGATACCATTGTCTGAACTCCGCAATGGTTTGTGCGTTTACAGTACGCACAGTAAATAGCATTAAAATGATTAGTCGTCTCATTGGCTACGTACAAGTCTGTGGTTATTATTACTAACAACAGATATAGCCCTATATTGTTTTGGGGAGAGGGGAAAATTGAGGGCAATAATTTTGAATGGCGAATTGTGAATTAGCGAATATCAATCAAATTAGATAATTTTTATTCATTTTTGTAATCAGCTAAACAGGCATTCACCAATTTATCCAGGCTGAGCCATTATCCACTAATTCGCCATTCGCTAATTCATAATTATTTACCCCTTCCTCACAAACTCTGATTTCAGAGCCATTGAGCCGAAGCCTTCAATTTTGCAGTCAATATTATGGTCGCCGTCTGTGAGGCGGATATTCTTTACTTTAGTACCGGCTTTGATAGATTTTGGCGCACCTTTCACGGGTAAATCTTTGATTACCACCACAGTATCACCATTTTGCAGTTCCACACCATTAGAATCCAGCACCTTCGCTTCTGACTCCACAGGCTCGGCAGCCGCTACTTCGTCAGGGTTCCATTCATAAAAACATTCAGGACAAATCAACAAACCATCACTCGGATACACATATTCACAATTACATTTCGGACAAGGAGGAAACTCAGACATAATATTTTAGTTTTTATTGAAAATGCAAAAGTACGGATAATTTCGTTGGTACACTTTTTTACTATCATAATTCATAAAATCTCATTAATATGAAAACAATGCCATTATTAGCCTTTGCTCCTGCATTAATGTACAATTTCAGGTTTCTTAATTTTTTTCTGAATCCCGGCGACGGCACTTCCTATAACGGCGGTGAGATAGATGATGAAGATGTACTAAAGGATGAAAATCTGGAAGACGAGGAATTACCTGCCGAAGCACCAGGCCCGGTAGAGGATGATTTCAGCTATGTAGCCAATGATACTAATACCCCTCCCGAAAGAGAAGAAAGCAATTTTGAGCCTAATGATATTGATGAGAAATGAGTAGAGGGTATCAAAAG
>CALRLS020000316.1:0-6677 GCA_943368815.1 Cyanobium sp. NIES-981 | reverse complement strand
AACAGATTAATTGCAGCAGGTAGAGGAGAATACAATGTTTTAACAAGCAATGATACACCGGAAGGACGTGCTACTAACCGTCGTACACGTATCATCCTGATGCCGAAACTTGACCAGTTCTACGATTTGTTGAACCCTGATAAATGATTCGGGCTTGAATGAAGATAAATTAAGAATCGCCACTCTGGTTATCCGGAGTGGCGATTCTGTTTTATTTAAGTTTTATCGCTTGATTTTAACTCATGCTTTTGAAATGCGTATAAGCTACACCGATTACGATTGCAGGTATAAGAATAGAAAATAAAGTCCACATTCCCATACTGATGAGTACCACCTGATTAATAATGTTGAAAGCAAGATATACATAAACCCCCCCCTTTTTCATAAGCAATATACCGAATGCACCTAAATAACATACCACCACAGTAAAAGCCAGATAAAGGGGATACCAGGCGCTAATAAGTTTACTACCACTAAAAAAAATAGATGGAATAGATAAGGAAGCCCATACAAATGCTACCGTACATGCAAAAGTAATGGAAGCAGGCCTGTTTGTTTCTGTTGATTGATTCATGAATCTTTGGTTATTTTTTTCTTAATGCTTTAAACTCTGAGCCTTCTTTCCATTGCGGCCAGCTGGTTTCAAAAGCTAATCTTTTTCCTATCTGAAATAAAATGATGGTGTCTTCCAGGCCACCTTCCAGTTTCCATGTTGCAGCATCATATTCATCAGTTGTTTGATGATAAAAGTTTTCGTTATACAATTCCTGTTGTTTTTGGCCGTATGCTTTCCCTTGTGGTATCTCGTCAATACCCGGGCCTGTTGTTAAGGCTGGCACACCCACTTTGGCAAAACTAAAATGGTCGGAGCGGAAATAATGCCCGGCTTCGGGATGAGCCTCCGGTGCTATATATCTTCCTTTACTTTCGAGTTCTTTTTTCAGATAAACTTCTAATTCAGACTGTCCTTCACCGCCTGAAATGGAAACATCTTTTGTTCGGCCAAAATTATTGATTACATCAATATTCAGGTTTGCCACTGTTTCGTTGACCGGATATACCGGATTCTGCGCATAATAAGCAGAGCCTAAAAGCCCTTGCTCTTCGCCAGTTACAAACAGAAAGACAATACTACGTTCCGGCTTGTTTTTCATGTTTTTAAATGCACGGGCAACCTCTATTATAGCGGCAGTACCACTGGCATTATCCAAAGCCCCATTATAAATGGAATCTCCTTTTGCATCCGGTTTTCCGATACCGAAGTGGTCCCAGTGTGCAGTATAAATAATATATTCTTTCGGGCGGCTTGTGCCTGTTATTTTACCAATCACATTTTTTGATTCATTAAAAACGGCTTTCACTTTCATTGAAGTCGAAACTTTCAGATTTAATGGAATAGCCTTAAAGCCTTTTTCATTTGCCTTAGCTAAAAGCGCTTCACCGTTCGGGATAGTGTTTAAAAGTTTTTTTGCAGCCGTTTCTGTAAGCCATCCTTCAACCGGGCAGCGATAATCCTTACTGCCTCTGGTATCTAAATGCTGCTGAGATTTACCCCACGAATTTTGTACTACACTGAACCCGTAAGACGCTGCTGCTTCATTGTGCACAATTAAACAGGCTTTGGCACCTTGCCGTGCTGCTTCTTCAAATTTATAAGTCCATCGGCCATAATAGGTCATTGCTTTGCCTTTAAACATCGTAGTATCACCTGAACTGAATCCGGGGTCGTTAACCATTACCAATACTACTTTGCCTTTTACATCAAGCCCTGCATAATCGTTCCAGTTATATTCAGGTGCAACCACTCCGAAACCTGCAAAAACGACTTCATCGCTATTCAATGAGATAACCGAATCTGTATTTTCTGTCCAGATTACATAATCTTCCATATTTTTTAAGTTGAAACTACCTTTAGCAGATTCTACTTTCATAGTAGGGTCACAGCTAGGGGTAATTTCAACCATCGGTACCTTCTGGAAATATTCATTGCCATTTCCGGGTTCTACACCCATATTTTTGAGCGTTTGCGTCAGGTATTCTACTGTTTTGGTTTCACCAATTGTGAAAGGGCGACGACCTTGGAATTCATCGGATGCCAAAGTGATAATATGTTGAGCCAGACTATCCTTATTGAAAGAACTAAGGCCATCCTGTTCATCGAATGAACTCTCTGTGGCGCTGCAACCGACAAAAAATATAGCAGTTAATACAATTAAAGCAGAAGAAAGGATTTTTTTCATATAATATTAAGATTGAAGTAAGGAGTCATGACAGATTTGCGTACAGACGGTAAAAGCCAAAAAGAAATAATCTTGCCCAAATATACTATAAAATATTATTGGAAGGCAAGAGCAGTATTAATCCAGACCATCATACAATTTAATAAGTCCTTTAAGATTTTCAAGAATAATTTCTACAGGAATATCCTCATTTGGATTAACAATGATGCTCTGGTATCTATCTTTTAACCTGACCCCTTCAATAGGTTTCTGCAAACATTTATCTTCTACAAAACCAACTTGTAACTTCTTTTTGGTTACCCATAGATAAGATAATTTCTTCCCTTTATAATAAAAGAAAGGAATCTGGTATTTTCGCTCATGTGTGATTAATGGACTAATACCCATAATAATGCTCTTAAGCGCCAGCAAGCAGCCTTGAATAGGTTCTGTTTGTTTCAGATAATAGTTTTCTAGTTCGGAGGGCATAGATATAAAATGCTTAACAGTCAGGACTAATTATTCAATCGCTTTCAGTTGCCTGAGTATATTTTTAGTAATGTCTTTCCGACATTGACCGAAGTTTGTGTTAATGTTACTACGTTTTTTGATGATGCGGGTAGCAAAGAAATACACATTATCGTTCCGCTCCGCATAGCCTAGCCACCAACCAATATCATTGCCTGATACTCTCGTCCAGCCTGTTTTGGACCTGATGGTATAGGTGTCAGTTTTTTCGGTAATCATAACTCTTTTCAGAATTGCAATATTCCTTTTTGAGAAAGGTAGTTTTTCTTCATAGACTTTTACCAAAAACTCAATCTGATTAACCGGAGAAATAGCAAACGCACCAAAATTCCAGAAGTCGTCATCTTTTTGTGATAAATTATGATTGCCGTATTGGCAAAGTTTTAAATAGTGTTTGTATCTCTCTTTCCCAATCTTCTTAGCTAATTCTATAAAAACCCAGCCTGCAGATACTTCAAAGGCTTCTTTAACCGTCATATCCTTGTAAATTTCTGGCCGATAACCATAAAGGGTTGTGTCAGTTTTACCAACCCAATGTATTACTTCGTTTTCGTCTTTGATAACGCCTGTTTCTAAAGCAATGAGCAGATTAATCACCTTAAAAGTTGACGCAGGTAAAGTCTCAATATGGGCATCATTGCTATTACTGAATAGCCATTTTTTATTTTTATAATCATAAATGGTAGTGCTACCGGCTAATTTGCAATCTTTGAATGGCTTTACAAAGTCGATTTGTGCGGAAGCGGGTAAAGAATAAAGGAAAGTAATGAATAATACAATGTTTCGCATAGTATAGGTATTATGTTTTTAATCGTTGATGAAACAAAGATAAGGAATCCTTATTAAGTATTTAATCAGGTATTAATAGTCTGTAAATTTCTAAGAGAAGAGATATGATAAAGAGAATTTGTTCGGTTTAATGCTTTTGGTTAATATTGTAAAATATGAGAATTCTGAATCTGACAACACAATGAAAAAATTACTCGCCTTCGCTTTAATCAGTTT
Organism: Cyanobium sp. NIES-981; assembly: GCA_943368815.1. Lineage (GTDB taxonomy): Bacteria > Bacteroidota > Bacteroidia > Cytophagales > Spirosomataceae > Emticicia. Next base: position 2,925 of record CALRLS020000316.1, on the reverse strand, counting down.
ACTATTTGCCTGTAAAGAGAATAAACCTGACCCTGAAAACGGGATTATAGGAAAATGGAAATTAGTTTCTTATTGCAAACCGGGAGGAACCATAACCTGTAATAGAGTAACTGTGCCCGATAGCAAGTCTGTAATTGTGGAGTTTTCAAAAAAAGGAAGTTTTGATGAGTCTTATAAAAGTACTATACCCGCTGAATATGCGTTTTTAGGCTGTGGAGGTGGTACTTATGCCATAGAAGAAGATGGGGTAAGAATTCGTGCAATATGCATGTCTTCCTCAAATGGTGTTTTAATAAAAATCAAATCGCTGACTGGTAAGCAATTAGTGCTAACGCCTTTTGAAAATAATGATTATGTATTTGAAAGGGAATAGAATCTTAATAGATAATTCACACGGGCGGATGTTGGCAGACGTATTGTTTGGCTATATTTGCAATCAGAAATTACAGCAAATGTCTTAGTCATTATGAAAAAAGCTCTGTTTTCGTTCCTGATATTATTTATTGCACTTGGTAGTCATGCACAAACTGCCAAAAAAGCAGTATTTATTATTGTTGATGGTATCCCGAATGATGTCATTGAAAAAGTTAATAAACCTTACCTTGATTCTATTGCAAAAACAGGCGGCTATGCCCGAGCGTATGTTGGAGGGGAGAAAAACGGGTATTCTCAAACACCTACTATATCTGCTGTTGGTTATAATAGTTTATTGACCGGAACCTGGGTAAATAAGCATAATGTATGGGGCAATGATATAAAAGCCCCGAACTATAATTATTGGACGATATTCCGTTTTTTAAAAGAACAATACCCTAAAAAGAAGACTGCTGTTTTCTCGACCTGGTTAGATAACCGTACGAAATTAGTAGGAGATGATTTACCTCAGACAGGTAATATCATGACTGATTATCATTTGGATGGTCTGGAATTAGATACTGTTCAATATCCGCATACCCGCGACAGTAAGCATATTAACCAGATAGATGAAAAAGTATCTACCGAAGCGGCTAGTGCAATCAGAACTGATGCACCTGATTTAACCTGGGTTTATCTGGAATTTACTGACGATATGGGTCATACCTATGGCGATAGCCCTCAGTTTTATTCAGCCATTGAACAGATGGATAAGCAGGTTGGGCGTGTATGGCAGGCGATTAAGTACCGGGAGAAAAATTTTAAGGAAGAATGGGTCATCTATATTACAACTGACCACGGCCGCGATGCCAAAACCGGAAAAAATCATGGTGGGCAATCGGACCGAGAAAGAGCAACGTGGATAGTGACCAGTGCCAAAAACCTGAACCCATATTTCAGAAATTATCAACCTGGTATTGTAGATATTATGCCATCTATTGCCTCGTTTATGGGTATTACTTTTCCACGAGAGAGACAGCTCGAAATTGATGGAGCTCCTTTAACAGGAAAAATTTCTGCGGTTCAGGCTGCTGCCCAAATGAAAGACGGTAAAATAGATGTATCATGGAAAGCTATTGATAAAAAAGGACAGGCTAAAATCTGGTTGAGTACTACCAACTATTTTCAGACCGGGAAAACCGATAATTATGTATTAGTTAAAAAAGTACCTGTTGATGCAGAAAAGGCCTCTATTGACGTAAGCGCACGTACTTCTTCTTTCTATAAAATTGTATTAGAAATGCCACATAATACGCTTAATTGCTGGGTGGTATTAGAGAAGAAATAATGAAAAAGAGCAGGGGGCATCTGTTGTAGATTAACATCTTGAAAAGTTAGTTTAAAAACTATTCTACCTCAAAATGTAGTTTCATACCCTCGTGAGTCGCCTTTAAGCCTAGTTTTTCATAAAAATGCAAGGCTTCAGGGCGACTTTTATCTGTTGTGAGTTGTAAGATATGTGCTTTTCTTTCTTTGGCGCGGGCAATAGCCCATTCAAACATTTGTTGCCCGATTCCTTCCCCTCTCAAATCTTCACGTATTCTTACAGCCTCTATCTGTGCCCTTATGCCGCCCTGATAGGTAAGATATTGGATAAAACTTAGTTGTAGTGAACCTATAATTTCACTTTCTTTTTCTACTACAATCAATTCCTGATTAGGGTCAGCATTAATATGCTCAAAAGCAAGGTAATACTTTTCGGGAAGAGGCTCCTGATAATTTTCTCTTAATTTGCCCAATTTATCATTGGCTAACATCTGTACAATATAGGGGATATCTGCTTTTGTAGCTTTTCTGAATATCATTTAAAAATAATTTATTTTTGGTGCTGTTTTTTTAGTGAAATGGTATTTGATTGAAAAAGTAGACTACACTATCAAAAACCATTGATGAAGTAATTCTTTGAAAACTAATAAAAACATTGAGCCTTTATGAATTCTACAAAATCAAACATTAAAAATGAGTTTATAATAAAAAGTCAAATGGTAAAATTTAGTGCATTGTGAAAATCAGTTGTAGCCTTAATGTGTTTTACCTTTTGCTTATTAATTTTAAGAATTTATCACTTTTGAGTCCGTCGTTTAAAAAGGAATTCCGAATGCTGATGTAATGTTCAATGTCATTTTGCATTCTGTGTCCGTCTTTGAAAAACAAAAGTTTTGAATTCGGAAAGGATTGTTGAATCTTCTTGTTGATTTCATCTGAAAAAACTACATCTTCCGTCCCTTTTAAAATCAATACATCACCTGTAAAACCGCTTCGGTTTATCAGGAAATTTTTTGAAGGGATTTTATTCATTCTGTGAAAGGCTAATATATCCGAAACGGCTTTTGTCGAAAACTCATAGAGTAAATTTGTTTCTTTTTGGGTATTATATTTTAGCAAGTCATTACCAACTAGTTCAAACCAACGTACTCTGGCTGCGATTTCTGATGGCGATTTTATTATATAATTGAGTAATGATAAATTAGTTTGGGGTTTGAGCTGGTATTTCCATAAAAAGCCTCCGTT
>CALRLS020000315.1:0-6680 GCA_943368815.1 Cyanobium sp. NIES-981 | reverse complement strand
AAATGAGCACAAAAGTGAAATCAGACCGAGGTGAAGTGTATAGCGATTTCGATATGGACATCGACAAATCCGCACCAAAAGGAGTACGCAGCAACCAGAATGGTATGTACAAAGTAAGCATCGACGAGTGGATTCTGGGTAAAGTGAATGGCGGCGGAAGTGAAGTAATGATGAAAAACATGCACGGAAATATCTATATCCGTAAAGCGAAATAATCAGGCAGTGAAACTGCTCTTACAAAATTATGAAAAAGCAAGCAATCCGGCAGGTGTCCCTGCGGTGGCTCACACGCCGGATTGCACATTACAAAGGTTTTTATTGGTTTATGTCTGCACAACTAAGAGCATGTTTAAATTTTGTTTTTCTGACCGAAAAGGATAGATTTTTTAGCTAGACAAGGCGCATTCTGCAGATGTAGCCGGCAGCTACATCAAAAAATGCAACGCAGTATAGCTGAAAAAGATAACCTTTGTAGGTCGAAGAATAATTTTTAAACATGCTCCAATCTTATTTGAATTTTAATTCGTTTATTAAATCCCTATTTCCACTACTGGTGATAGGGATTTTTTACTACCACAAGGGCCTTGCCACAATGTACAGAATTAGGACACAAGCCCTTAAACGATAATGCTCGGCAGATGATAGAAATTTGAGTAAATACTGAATGGGTGGGGTAATCCCCAATAAATCACCCCTCAAAACAATAATTTCACTACTCTGGTACGTTAATGAAAGGAATTAATCAGGAAGAAATTGAAAATTAAACATATTATCTTAGTCCATTTATTGGGCATTTTGCTGACAGCTTATCTGACACCCTCACGTGCCCAGAGCAATACTACTGAAGAAGATTTTACATCAATGGAACAATCTATTCTGCAAGAGGTGAATGCATATAGAGCCACGAAGCGACTAAAGCCTTTGCAGATGGTATCGCTCATTTCAGAAGCAGCAACCAAACATAGCAAGGACATGGGCAGAGGCAGAGTACCCTTCGGGCATGATGGCTTCGACAACCGTATGGATAAAATTATGGGCAAAATACAGAATGCCAATGCCTGCGCCGAAAACGTGGCCTTTGGGAAATTTACAGCCCAGGAAGTAGTGAAAAGGTGGATACAAAGCCCCGGCCATAGGCGAAACATAGAAGGTAATTATAATATGACGGGAATAGGAGTGGTACGAGGCAAAGATGGTTATCCTTATTTTACGCAGATATTTATTAATCAGCGGGCGATGTGATGTTTATGTGCTAATCCATTGTGTTTTGGATAGGAAGATATTTCGGTTCTATTTATTCAATTGCCTCCAGCTTTAGCTGGAGGATAATAAATTTCATTATCCTCTTGGCTTTAGCCAAAAGATAGCTACCTGCAAAATCACGTTTTTACAAAAGAACACCTCCTCCCATCTCCCCAAATCAAAAACCCTTCTTTTAATTTTCAGCCAATAAATTGTACTTCTATTAGAATTATTTTGCTAATTTTAAGCATGAACAGACGACATTTTATAGGCACAGCCATAACTGGTAGTATTTTAGCAAAAAATAATATTGTTTTTGCAAAACCAGCCAATGAGATGAAAATCAGCGTATTTTCAAAAGCACTTCATTGGATTCCCGACTACAATAAACTGGCCGAAACCGTTGCAGAAATAGGTTTCGATGGCATTGATCTTACTGTCCGTCCTGACGGACACGTTCTTCCTGAGCGGGTAGCCGACGACCTCCCAAAGGCAGTTGAAGCCGCAAAAAAAGCAGGTATCAGCGTACCAATGATAGTAACGAATATCCTTGAAGCAAACCCATTGACCGAACACGTCTTGCGTACGGCTTCTTCCTTAGGAATTAAGCATTATCGTATGGGCTGGTATGGTTTCGACCTCAAAAAAGATATTCTGACACAGGTAGCTGCTTTTGAAGAAAAAATGAGAGGTGTAGCTGCGCTGAATAAGAAATACAATATCTCGGGCGAATACCAGAACCACGCAGGCTTGTTTTTAGGCGCCGCCGTGTGGGACTTTGAGCCCATCCTCAAAAGAATCAATTCGCCTTTGTTGGGTTGCCAGTATGATGTGCACCATGCTACCCACGAAAGCGAAACCTCATGGGAAATTGGTTTCAGAATCATACAGCCTTTTATCAAATCAATTGCCATCAAAGATTTCAGAAGGGTGCTGAAAGATGATAAATTAATAAAAGAAGGCTGCCCGCTGGGGCTAGGCGTAGTTAACTTTGGCAAATACTTGCAATTATTGAAGCAATACAATATTTCAGTTCCGGTAACAATGCACTTTGAGTACAAACTCGGCGGTGCAGAAAACGGCGCTAAAACCATTACCGTTGAACCAAAGGTAGTTACCTCAGCCATGCAAAAAGACCTTACGGTATTTAAAGGCTGGTTGAAGGATACTGGTTTGTGATTTAGAGGAAAGGCTTATTGTCTTTCTCAATTGTTGATTTTAGCCACATTGCGCCAGTTTAGGATTTATACAAACTTTTTTCATTTTACAAAGAGTCCATCTGGTGCCTGAGCGGAGTCGAAGGCACTTGCCAACAATCTTTCAAAGCACCGAATCAAAGAATTAACTAGGTAATACCAAAGCAAGTGACTTCGACCGTGCGACGTCCGCTTCGCTCAGCCACCGGAAGATTTATTCAGTTTGATGCTCAAAATGAAGCAATAGCATTATTTAAGTATTTTTTATGAGCCTGTAAAAGGCTCATCACATTCAACCCTTAAAAAAACCTATGAAGAATAAACTAATTTATTCATTCCTCCTTCTTATTGTCAGCATTAGTCCGCTGGCAGCGCAAAAAGGAAAACTTATTTTTCCTGATAAACCCGGTATGGTGTCTTATACCTACCGCAAAAGCCTGGCAAAAGATGCTGCCGCTACTTTGGATACCATCAAATCACTCGGTATTGTTGATATGGAGTTTTCGAGTCTTTTTGGTAAAACGGCTCAGGATTTACGCGCCTTATTAGATGCCCGGGGTATTAAATGCTCATCCTATGGTGTAGGCTACGATGATTTGAAAAACAAAATGGAGACGGTAGCCCAGAATGCCAAAATCTTGGGAGCATCATTTGTTAGAGTGGCGTGGATACCCCATCAGGGAGATTTCACGCTGGCAATGGCACAAAAAACAGTTGAAGATTTCAATCAGTTTGGTAAGACCCTGAAAGATACCTACGGGCTGACCTTCTGTTACCATAATCATGGTTACGAGTTTCAACCGCATGAAGGCGGCACCCTGTTCGACTACATCGTTCAGAACACCGACCCAAAATATGTGAGTTTCGAAATGGATATACTCTGGACGTTTTTTCCCGGTCAGGACCCTGCGGCATTGCTCAATAAATATGGCAAACGTTTCAAACTTATGCATATCAAGGATTTGAAAAAAGGTGTGCAGGGTAATATGTCAGGTGGCACTTCCCCTGAAAACGATGTTGCATTAGGAACAGGTCAACTAGATATTCCTGCCATTCTGATTGCAGCTAAAAAAGCCGGAGTTAAACATTATTATATAGAAGACGAAAGCTCAAGCATTGCCACACAGGTACCACAAACCATTGCCTACTTAAAAAATCTGAAAAAATAAAACCTGGTTCTGATGATTCGTATTAATTATAATCTTAAACCTACCGACTTATCCGATAAACTAAAAAGATTCTGGGAACTTTCCGGTGAGAAAATTTCCTCTATCGAACAAAACTATGATGTTTCCAAAGGTTCTCCTGTTTTTACTGCCGGCGGAAAATACACCACCAGAGGATGGACAGAATGGACACAGGGCTTTCAGTTTGGATCAGCTATATTACAATTTGATGCCACAGGCGAAACGAAGTTTCTGGAGATGGGTCGTCAGAAAACTGTTGAGGTAATGGCGCCGCATATCAGCCATATTGGTGTGCACGACCATGGTTTTAACAATGTGAGTACTTATGGCAACCTGCTGCGGTTGATGCAGGATGGCAAGATTGAGGCGAACAAATGGGAGAAGAATTTCTACGAATTAGCCCTTAAAATATCAGGAGCCGTACAGGCAAGCCGTTGGACACCCATCAAAAACGGGGGTTTTATCCATTCATTCAACGGCCCTCACTCACTTTTTGTAGATACAATCCGTTCCTGCCGTGCTTTGATGCTCAGCTATAAATTAGGCCATGTTTTTCAGGCGGAAGGGGACGCAAAAATCAGTATGCTGGAAAGAGCCCTGGCGCATATCAAAGCCACAGCCGATTACTCGGTATTCTATGGTGAAGGCCGTGACTCTTACGACATCTGGGGGCGAACGGCACATGAAAGCATCTTTAATACCAAAGACGGTAACTTCCGTTGCCCTAATTCACAGCAGGGCTATACAGGTTTCACTACATGGACACGCGGTCTTGCATGGGCTATCTGTGGTTTTCCTGAAGAACTCGAATTTTTAAGTATACTGAGCGACGAAGAATTGGTACCTTTTGGTGGACGTGCCGTGATTGAGAATTATATGCTGAGAGCCGCCCGTGCCACCTGCGATTTTTATATAGAGCATACCCCGATTGACGGCGTACCTTATTGGGATACCGGCGCACCAAACCTGCATAAACTGGGTGATTATCTGGGCAAGCCTGCCAATCCGTTTAATGATTATGAGCCTGTAGATAGTTCTGCTGCGGCCATTGCTGCACAGGGGCTTTTACGTTTAGGTAAATATCTTATCAATAAAGGTGAGACAGAAGCCGGAGAGAAATACTGGCAAACGGGTTTAACGGTATTGGATACTATTTTTCAGGAACCTTACCTTAGCACAGACCCAAACCATCAGGGTATTTTATTGCATTCAATCTACCATCAACCTAATGGCTGGGACTATGTGCCAGAGGGTAGCAAAATTGCCTATGGCGAATCAAGCATGTGGGGTGATTACCACGCACGCGAAGTAGCATTGTATTTACAAAAAATCATCGATAACGACAGATATTATACTTTTTACAACTGTTTGAACAGCTAATCCATGAGTACCAAGTTTAAACCAAAATATACAAGAGTAGCGCAATTAAAAACTGCCGCAGATTTAAGGAAATACCTGGAAGACAGCCACGTTGGTTTAGCATTTGATGATGAACTGGTTGATGCCGCTGAATCACCTTTTGCACAGCCATTAACGCTCAAATCAGGTAAATTAATCGGTAATCGTTTCTGTATTCTGCCAATGGAAGGTTGGGATGGCACCGAAGACGGCAAACCAAGTGAATTTACGAAACGCCGTTGGGAGAATTTTGCCATCAGTGGCGCTAAATTATTATGGGGTTGTGAGGCGGTAGCAGTTCGTCATGAAGGGCGGGCAAATCCGAATCAATTATTGATGAACGAAGAAAACTTCCCTGCTTTTGTTGAGCTATTCCAGATGGTGATGGATAAACATGCCGAGAAATTTGGTAATACAGATGACCTGGTAGTTGGCTTGCAACTCACCCACTCTGGCAGGTTCTGCAAACCGAATAGTCATAAGAAATTTGAGTCGAAGATTTTATATAATCACCCGATATTAGATGAAAAATATCATCTGGGTGATAATTACCCGCTCATGACCGACGATGAAATTGATGCTTTGGTAGATGATTTTGTTAAGGCTGCCGTATTAGCACAAAAAGCCGGTTATCACTTTGTAGATTTAAAGCATTGCCACGGTTATTTAGGTCACGAGTTCCTCAGCTCATTCAATCGGGAGGGCAAATATGGCGGTAGTTTTGAAAACCGTACACGTTTCCTGAGAAATATAGTTGAAGGTATCAAAAGAGAAGCACCGGGCTTGGAAATGGGTATTCGCTTAAGTGCATTCGACTGGGTACCATTCAAAAAAGACAGTGAAGGGCAGGGCGAACCAGATTATTCAGCAGGAGAGACCTATAATTATGCTTTCGGAGGAACAGGTAAAGGAACTACCATTGATTTGGAAGAACCGAAAGCATTCTTGGCATTGGCGCAATCATTAGGTATTCAGTTGATTTGTATTACGGTGGGCAGCCCTTATTATAATCCGCACCTGATGCGTCCGGCTACATTCCCTCCTTCTGACGGGTATTATCCACCGGAAGAACCGTTTCTCGGAGTAGCCCGACAAATAGATGTAACCAACGAATTAAAACAGGCATTCCCTGAAATGGTAATTGTAGGTTCGGCTTATTCGTATTTGCAGGAGTGGTTACCAAATGTAGGACAGAATGTATTACGCAACGGCATGGCTGATTTTGTAGGCTTAGGCCGTATGGTATTATCATACCCTACCTTACCGGACGATGTATTGAACAACCGACCATTGCAACGCAAACTGATATGTCGTACTTTCTCTGATTGTACAACGGCCCCACGCAATGGTTTGATTTCGGGTTGTTTCCCTTTAGACCCTTTGTATAAGAATATGGCAATAGCCGACGAATTAAAAGCATTTAAAGAACTATAGTGAAAAAAGTAGCATTCATCACCGGAGGTAGCAGAGGCATTGGTTTAGGCATAGCCGAACATCTGGCAAAGGCAGGTTTTAATCTGGCTATTAATGGTGTGCGTCCGGAAGAAGCCGTCAAAGATGTTCTGAACGATTTAGCAGGCTTAGGCGCAGAAGTGATTTATTGTCAGGGAGATATAGCCTCAGCCGATGACCGTAAAGCAATGCTTGAAAAAATAAA
>CALRLS020000314.1:0-6681 GCA_943368815.1 Cyanobium sp. NIES-981 | reverse complement strand
TGGGCAGGCGCAGGAGCAAAAGCCTGGATGGATTATCTGGGTAGAAGTTCATATATGCTTCAACAAGGCAGGAATGTGGCTGATATTTTATACTTATATGGTGAAAACACCAATATCACTTGGGTTTGCAGGGAAAAACTGCCCGTTATTCCAGCAGGATTTGAATTCGATTTTGTAAACTCATCGGCCTTACAGAATGCTATACAAGTAAAGAATGGAAAATTAGTGGCTGCTAGCGGCAATACTTATCAGGTATTGATGCTGGATGAATCTACAAAGTTGATGACATTATCTGTGCTGAAAAAAATCAAAACATTGGTAGATGCAGGAGCAAAAGTTGTAGGGGTAAAACCGGAAAAATCGCCGAGTTTGACTGATAATGAAACCGACTTTAAGAAATTAGCCGATGAAATCTGGTCGAATAACAATGTAACACGCTTTGATAAAATCAATCTAAAACCTGATGTGCTCATTACTGGTGCAAAGAACAAAATACTATACCGCCATCGTCAGAATGCCGACCAGGATATTTACTGGCTGGATAATCGGGGAGATGCGCCAACTGATGCCGAGGTGAGTTTCAGAGTAAGTGGAAAAGTACCGGAATTATGGAACCCACAAACCGGAAAATCAGAAAGAGTGTCCTATAAAATAGTAGATGGCCGGACGATTATACCATTGAAATTTGAATCCTGGGATGCTTATTTCGTCGTTTTCAAAGATAAAACAAGCAGCCTGACGTATACAAAAGCAGCAAATACTGAAAAGTTGATTGCGCCAATAACAGGAATCTGGAAGGTAAATTTCGATAATAAAAAGGCCGATTTTGCAAGCCTTGACTCCTGGTCTGAAAACGATGATGTATCTATAAAGTATTTCTCAGGAACTGCCACCTACGAAAATACATTCAATCTGCCTGCCGTTGACAAATCAGGGAAATATGTGATTGATTTAGGCGATGTGAAACATATTGCTGAGGTAATTGTTAATGGTAAGAATGTGGGTACAGCCTGGAAAAAACCTTTTAAGCTGGATATTTCAGGAGCAGTAAAAGCAGGTGAAAATAGTATAAGGATAAATGTCACCAACCTTTGGGTAAATCGTTTGATTGGCGATGCACAACCCGATGCACAGAAAACCACTTTTACTACAATGCCCTTTTACAGAAAGGAGTCAAAATTACTACCTTCAGGCTTGTTAGCTCCGGTTAGTATCTATTTGAATAAATAGAAATGCGTTAAACATTGCCTATCGAAAAATCCCTGAAAGCTTCGTACTTTTCAGGGATTTTTTGTAAATACTACGCTAAATTCAAACCTTTTATATGTCAAAACATTTACTAAGCAGGCTATTAATCAAATCGGCTCTTTTAACCATCGGAATGTTATTGGTCTGGATAGGATTCAATACGTTTCTATCTGCACATATCTGGGATGGCATGACTATCAGTAAATCAGCATTGACCGTAGAATACTGTGAGTTCAATAAGCCAGACCAGTTTTTTCACCAGTCAATGAATACCTATTCTAATCTGGTCTACTTCTTTTTTGGCGCATTGATTATACTAATTGCCCGGGAAGATTATAAAAACCGGGATAAGAAATCCCTGAACAGAATGGAGCAATTCCCTGCATTATCGGCATTAATGGGTATCTGCTTTATCTATTTATGCTTTGGCAGTGCCTTCTTTCATGCTTCACTCACCTACCTAGGCCAACGAGTGGATATGAATGGTACTTATGGTGTATCTATTACTTTATTAGGTATCGGTTTTTACCAGATTCTGCACAAAATACAATTTTCCAATAGGCTTAAATATCTCTGGATAGGCACCTTAGTATTGCTTATCGCTGCATTTTTAAAAATCGCTTTACTGGTTTCGAGTTCAGTTTTATTACCGGCTATGATTTTACTATTAACGCTTATTAACCTGATTTACTATTTTCAATTCCGAAAAGAGCGCTTTATCAGTATAGCTATTCTGAGTTTTGCCTTAATCATTATTGCCATTAAAATCCGCACAAGAGATGTCCAGAAAATAGATTGTGACCCTCACTCATTTTATCAGGGTCATGCTGTGTGGCATTTGTTGACTGCTCTCAGCAGTTTTTGCAGCTATGCTTTTTTCAGGTTTTCTAGATTATCATAGTTTCAAAGGCTATAAACTATTCTTTTGATTCAATAAAGCAAAAGGAGGTCATCAAAAGTGCTGATGATGACCTCCGACCCCAGAAATAACCTGTTTCTAGAAACTTATCGTATTTACCGTATTAGTGCTTGAAGTAGTAGAGGTAGTTTTTAAAGTTCCACCTGAAGAGGAATACGCTCCACCTGTATATAATCCCCACCCTGAAGAATTTCCTACAAAACTTCCACCAGTATAGGAGCCGCCAAAGTAGATTTTATACTGTGTTCCCTTTACTAAACCCGGAGAAGAATAATAAAAATAAGAAACCGCATTTTTTGGTTTAAAAGTTACCATTTCTGTTCCCGAAGCATTTTCTATATGAAATATGGAACTGGCTGCCAATTGGGTACTGGATTTTAGAAACATTCCGACCTGTGTGGATGCTGCTCCCATCGCCTTTGACATATTAGAACTCGAACCCGCTGCAATTAAAACCCCTCCGTTTACCAGAAAAGTACCATTTACATCAATCGATTCTTCCGGTTGATTGGTCGGACCACATATAATGGTAGTGCCGCCTTTGATAGTGATGTTTCCGTTGCTATCTATCGCATCGCTACCTGCCACTATCAAAATACCATTATTGATAAACAGGTTACTTCCATCGCTCGATTCTGTGCCTCCGGAAACTGTTCCTTTGGTTACATTAATTCCATCATTGGTTGCCATTACATTGGTTACGCCGCCATCAAACGTAATAACTGGTGCTTCGATTCCCTCTCTTGATTTTGTGATATTGATAGTCCCATTACTTATGGTAACAGCCGTTTCTGACTTTATGCCATCATCTGTGGCAGCAATGTTTAGTTCACCGTTTGTTATCGTGAAACTGCCATCACTTTTAAAGCCTTTGGCTTCACTTGTTGTAGAACTATTGTATGTATAGGTGCTACCAGTTGCAGAAATAGTGGTTGAACCACCGCTGATAGTAGCTGTACCATCAACGCTTATTCCTTTTCCACCTGCTCCGGTATTGGTGATAATTAAGTTTCCACCTTTAATAGCTAAATTCTTATCACAATTAATGCCGGCAGAAGCAGCAATATCAGCATCTGCAGTCACATAATAAGCCGTCCCAGAAACTGTAATTTTTACAGTACCTGCAGATAGAGTAAAGTCTCCGTTGGTTTTAATTCCTTTAGCGCCTTTACCGCTTACAGCTAAAGTCACGGCATCTGTCGTGCCAATGGAGGTATAGCTTGTACTCTTGATGGCATTGCCTTTATCACCAGTAGTACTTACCTTTAAGGTTCCACCTTTTATTAAAACATAAGGCATAATGCTTGCATCTGTGCCTTCGTATGCAGCGCTTATTCCGTCGTCTACACTGTTTACAGTTACTGAACCACCGCTAATAGTCACATAACCTTCTTCGGCCACAATGCCGTCACCTGAAGCTGTCACATTCAATGTCCCGTTATCCATACTAAAATAATCATTGGCATGTATACCATCCTTTACAGCCGATTTTACAATAATACTGGTTCCGCTAATAGCAATATAATCATCAGATACGATGGCATGTTTGCTATTGCCTGTCACATTAAGTGTACCAGTACCCATAAAACTCATTTGTCCCTCACTGAAGAATGTTCCCTTCTGGTCTTCGCTACTTGTAGCATAAGTTGCGCCATCTGTCAGTGTATTGGTAGTGCCGCTTAACACATTAATGGTAGCTTTTTTACCAGACTGAATATTGATAGCAGGGCCTGTACCATTGGTGAGGCTTAGTCCTTTCATCGTAATGTTAAACTTGTATTCGCTATAAATCTTAAAACTACCTTTCGTGGCTGTTCCAGATAACAGATAGACAATTTCTTTGGTAGTATTTTTAGACGTTACCGTTACGTCTGCTCCACTTACCGCGACAGTCACGCCATCATTGGTAAACGCATTGTTTACCGCCGCACTTGTGCCAGAGTAAGCTATCACTACTGTATCTTTAGCCGGATTTGCAGTACCGGATGTACCAGCAGCTACTACAAGTGCAATCGTACAACTTTGCCCACCAAAACCAAAATTAAATGTGGCAGTGCCTGCAGAGGTAGGTGTACCTGTAATAGTATAGATTAATTTACCTACGCCGTTAGCTAATGTGCCTGCCGATAATGTGGCTGTAAGACCTTCGACACCTGTTGAAGAAACCGTTGATACATCATAAGTACCACCATTACCACCTGTATAGTCCAGCGTAACTGTGCCTGAATAGACAGTTCCACTCGTTCCGTTTGCCGGAGTAATTGTTCCTGCCAGTGTATAGACACTAGCCTTCGAAAGGGCGACGGGTAATGCAAGCGTACATGATTGTCCACCCAATTCTATTGAAAAACTGGCTGTTCCGGCTGTTGCAGGAGTACCTGTAATAATAAAACTGGCCGTTCCGCTTCCACTGGCCAAAGTCCCTGCTGATAAGGTTGCTGTCAAACCCGTTACACCCGATGAGGCAACAGCCGCCCCTGCCGGATAAATAACGCTATTCCCACCTGTATAAGGCACACTCGCTGTGCCTGTATATGATACCCCACTTGTGGCAGCTGCCGAAAATGTAGCGTCTGAGCAATTAAGCGCTGAAATAAGCGGAGTTTTTGTCGGTTCATCAGTTTTGCAGGACTGGAAAATAAAAATAAATGCTAGCACCAGGCTAAGTACCACGGATTCTCTTCTATTCATATTGGTGATTAATTTGAAAAATATTCTTTAAATCGTCTGAATTATAGACGAGAAGAATTTGAAAAGGGTGGTATGTGTAGGGAAAGAAAGTCTACCCAAGCCTGTGTCAAACAGGTATGAAAACTGAAACAAATACTTCTACAAAAAGCCAGGCAATGGATGCGGTTAATAGATTTAATGAAGCTTTCAATCGTCATGACGTTGATGCAGTGATGAATGCCATGACAGAATACTGTATTTTTGAGAATACAAATCCATCACCGGATGGTACCCGTATAGTAGGTGCGGAGGCTGTGAGGGCATATTGGACAAAATTCTTTACTAATAATCCGGACGCTATTTTTGAGACGGAGGAGATATTTGCTGATAGTGACCGCTGTGTTGTCAGGTGGGTTTATCGAAAGACAAAAGACGGGAAACCATGGCATTTGAAAGGTGTGGATATTTTCAAAGTCCGTAATGGAAAGGTAGCGGAAAAACTGGCTTATGTTAAAGGATAATAGGCGGATTTTGAATTGGGGACATTTACTTAACTAAAGGACCTTCCCATAAAACCTGATCTATCTTCCAATTATCTCCGTCTCTTGATAACAATAAATAATCGGTGCCCCACCAGGCAGTAATTTTGGCGGCGGCAGTATAATAAGATATGTCCAGGACCTTTACTATTTGCGGTGCATCAGGTTTGGGGAATCGTTTTTTAGCACTTACACTCTCTGCATATTTCATGGCCTGCTCAAAGGTCATGTAGCCATCACCCTCAAACTTGCCTGTTTGCTTATTTTTGAAATAGCCGAATTTTGTAAGGGAAGGTCTTAGTGATGCTTTAATCTTCAAGGTATCACCCTGATAAAACCCTTCAATATAGTTTTTACAAGCTTGCACAACAAGCACGGAATCCTGATTTATTTGTGCCTGAGCATAAATTGCATTTATAATGAATACAGCCAAGAAGGTAATTTTCTTTTTCATAATTATAAAGTTTATCGCTATTTACCCCCTTCGTTTTACGATTTCGATAAAGTAAAATAAAAATAAGCCTTTAGCTCTGTACTTTATATCATTTGAGTCAAAATTTATTTCAGGCATGTATAAGAGAAAAAACGATACCTATATTTTACCCAACAAAAAAAGGCTTTACGAATTTCTTCATAAAGCCTTCATTATCTGGTGGTAATGGACGGAATCGAACCGCCGACACAAGGATTTTCAGTCCTTTGCTCTACCAACTGAGCTACATTACCCTATTACCACCATTCCCCGTGTTTTGGGACTGCAAAATTAGACAAAAACTTTTTAACTGCAAAATCTATCCAAAAAAAATCTTAAATATTTTCTACACTCTTGCTTTATCCAAAATTTGCCTATATTTGTAATGGTATGCTTGCATACTAATCTGACAATAAACAAAGACTTTTTCCATCAGTATTCACCAAAACTGAATATTATGCAAATCCTATCACAAATCTTATTCATCATAGCATTAGGTGTTGCTGCCTACTTCATCGCGCGTCGGGCCTTGCTTATCAAAAAGACCATTCAGCTAGGTCATGCGGAAAATCGTACCGACAGACCCGCCGAGCGTCTTAAAACCATGCTCCTGATTGCTTTCGGGCAAAAAAAGATGTTTAACCGTCCATTGATAGGCTTCATGCACTTTATTATCTATGCAGGCTTTCTGATTATCAATATAGAGGTACTGGAAATCATCTTAGACGGCATTTTTGGCACACACCGTTTGTTCGCTCCATTCTTAGGAGGCTTTTATCGTTTTCTGATTAATTTCTTTGAAATCCTTGCAATTGGTGTCCTTGCTGTTTGTG
>CALRLS020000313.1:0-6681 GCA_943368815.1 Cyanobium sp. NIES-981 | reverse complement strand
AAAAAACAATGATTTCTATACCGGCATCAGACAATTCACCCAGTTTGCCAAGAAAACGCACAAAGCCCTTTGGCACTACCCTCTTGTATTCAAACCAGAAATCAAACAAATCACCTACCAGAAAAATAATTTCGGCATCGTGTTTAATACTATCCAGCCAGGCTACAATCCGTTTTTCGCGATTGAGGCTATCCAGATGAGTTGGCGCTCCTAAATGAAAATCAGAAGCAAAATATATCTTCTTCCCGGTTGATAAGTGTCGATTCAATTGTGTAATTTTGTCGTTCGGAATTCTTAATAAATCTTTGTTCTGCAAAAATACATAAATTGTAGTGCTTTAATAAAATTTGATTTTGTTAAAAATCTTCTTTCCTTATCTTTACACCAAAATAAGAGAGACCAAACTTAAAAATATATGCCTTCAATGAAACGAGTATTGATAGCCGAAGACAGTTCAGTAATTCAGAACTTAGCAAAAAAGATTCTGGAATTCCAGAACTTTGAAATTACCGCTGTAAAAAACGGGGAACAAGTAATGCAACTCCTTGAAAAAGAAGACTTTGACATTCTGCTTCTCGATATAAATATGCCTATCATGGACGGTATGGAGTGTATCAAAGCTATTCGTGAGTTAGGCGATAAGAAAAAAGCGAATGTTCCGGCTGTGGCTATTACCGGAAACGCTAAAAACTATTCTGAAGATGACTTCAAAAGCGCAGGATTCAACGATGCTTTAATGAAACCGTTGAATTTCGACAAACTGGTAACAGTTGTAAAGGGTTTAACAGAGTAGTTATACAGAGAATTTAATCCTCCGGTAGCAATCTGAAAAGATTGCCTACCGTACCTTTCAGCATGCAAGTAACTTTTCTCGGAACAGGTACCTCGGCGGGTGTTCCCGTACTTACATGCAGATGCGAAGTCTGCAATTCACTCGATTTCAGAGATAAGCGTCTGCGGGTATCTGTCTGGATAGAAGTGGATGGAAAGAGTTTTATCATTGACACAGGTCCTGACTTCAGACAACAGGCTTTACGTGAGAGAATCCCCCGGCTTGATGCGATTATCTATACACACGAACACAAAGACCACACTGCCGGGCTTGACGACGTTCGCCCGTTTAATTACCTGAATGGTATCCGCCACCTGAACCTCTACGCTCATAGCAGAGTATTAAATCAGTTAAAACGAGAATTTGCCTACGCTTTTGAGGATATTAAATATCCGGGGGTACCTCTGCTTAATCTGCAGGAAATAAACACTGAAGAATCAAAACCTTTCATTATAGAAGGGGTAGAATTTACTCCTATTGAAGTGCTACACCATCGCCTGCCTGTCCTGGGCTTTCGTGTGGGTGGTTTCACATATATTACCGATGTCAATTTCATTTCAGAAAAAGAAATGGAAAAAATCTATGGCACAGAGGTATTGGTATTGGGTGCTTTACAACGTGAGCCGCATATCTCCCATTTCAATTTAAGTCAGGCCATTGAGGTAGCACAGAAAATCAATGCTGCTACTACTTATTTAACGCATATCAGTCATAAAATGGGCTTGCATGCCGATGTAGACAAAGAACTACCGCATAATATCCGCATGGCTTACGATGGCCTGAAAATCAACTTACCGAATCCCTGACACGATAAGATTGTTTGTTGAGTATGGCAGAGCAAAACGAGCTTCCCCCAAAATATTATCTCGAATACTTCAATTATCTCCTGGATTTTGTGCAGGAGAAGTACCGACATATCCTCAATGAAAACGAATGGCGTTTTTTACGCAAATACTATTGCCTGAGTGAAGATGCCCAATGCCTATTTATCCGTTTCAGCAACCGGAAAGGCTTATTTTTTAAGGTTAATAAATTAGCCTATGCAGAATTGACTGATATTCCGGCATTGCTGAACGAACTGCTCGAAAGGGAATTTATAGAACACGTAAATGCCGGAAAACATGCCACTTTCAGTAAAGAACTATTAGGTGTTTTCGGAAAAGATGAATTGGCAAACAGGTTCTCTAAAATACTCGCTGCATCGCAGGAGAATATTCCTAAGGCCGAAAGGGTATCTTATAAAAAACTCAAAAAAGATGAGTTGGTAGAAACGCTGCTGAAAGCCTTTAGTTTTGAGGAAATCGCTGAGGCTGTTAAGGATTTAGAGCCTGTTGTGAAGGTTTGCTTTGAGTTTGAGGTTACCTTCATGAAGTTTCTGTTCTTCGGGAATCGCTACCTTGATATGACCGAGTTTGTGGTAAGAGATTTAGGACTGATACAATACGAAAGCCACGACGACGATAAACTGGTAGCCCGATTCAATACCCGCAAAGATGCCGAAGATAAATGGCTGATTACCGACCAGAATGACCTGTTCCTGCAATTAAAAGATACTACTCCCCCGCTTGAAGTCTATGACTGGTTCATGAATTTTACGGATTCAGTCACAGACATGAGTGAAATTGCCAAACCTTCCTACGAAAGGCTTATACTGAAAGTCGGGGCCTATCTGGAAAAGAACAAACTATATGACGAAGCCCTGAATACTTTTCGTCTTACAGAACAGGTGCCTTCAAGAGAAAGGCAGGTACGAACCTTACAAAAATTAGGATATATTGATGAGGCGCTGTCGCTTTGCCAATTGATGATAGCATTTCCGAAAAATGCCGATGAGAAGTTTTATGCGACCGATTTCATGAATCAGGTAAGCAGTAAAAAACGGGTACATAAAAAAAGTACAACTTCATGGCTTCACCAATCAGAATCTATTACGATTTCAGAAGGATTCCGTGGCCAGGTAGAAATGGGGGTAGTTGATTATTATATCAACGAAGGAAAAATGGCCGTCTTTTCAGAAAACCTTACCTGGCGGGCAATTTTTGGCCTTATTTTCTGGGATATTGTCTTCGACCCAAGTCTGGTTGCTTTCCACCACCCTTTTCAACGCCGCCCATCTGATTTATACCTGCCTGATTTTTATGAAAAACGCCAGGATTTAATCGTCAGTCATTTAGAGAGTTTTGATAATATCCAAACGCTTCTGGTCTATATGGGTGAAAGATACGAATCAAAGTTCGGTATTGCGAATCCATTTGTAGCCTGGATAGAAGACATGTGGGTGATTGTAAGAAAGGCTGTAGAGGTAATCGAGTTCGAATCACTAAAGAAAATCCTACATGAGATGTCAAAAAATCTGGTGGAAAACCTGCGCGGTTTCCCTGACCTATTCATGTGGGACGATAACGATTATTGTTTCGTAGAAGTAAAATCCCCAACCGATAATCTATCAAACCAACAATTATTCTGGTTACAGTTTTTTAAAGAAATAGGGGTTAATTCGAAGGTATTGAGGGTTTATTGGGAGAAGGAGGAGGAAGAAGAATTGAGTGATTTAGTGAATGAGTGATTGAGTGATTAATACTGATTTATATTGGAATTGTATTAAATAATTTCCCACAATGTACACAAAAGCCCGGGGACGCCCAGTCAATGTAACACAATTATTCACTAATTCACAATCCGCTAATTGACAATTAAAAATAATCACTCAATCACTAAATCGCTCATTCACTCAATTCTCTAACCTCAATATTTCCCCTCCGCTCCGCCACCGCCAAAATCACCACCACCGAATTTCATTTTTCCTCCCTGCCCATGCGGACTTAATGCCTGACTAACCAGAAATGCTTCAAAATCACGGTATTTGCTTGCCTGTGTCTGTTGGTAAGTTAATCCCCACTTAGGACTACGGAAAAACCATATACCCCAAACAGAGAAGCCCACTAATGCAGCCCCTCCCAGGGTTAATGCCCATTCAATCGGAAGAACAGAAAAATAAAAACGATAGGTAAATATCGAAAAGACAAAGGCAAGTATCCCCACCATCACCATCTTCCTATCCTGGTTCTTCAGACCAAAATAGAGATAGGCAAATGGAATGACAATGGTAAAAATATAAAATAATGGCGCAAATGAGATTTGTGTTGAGGTACTGAGATTGTTGAGCATGGCATTACCCTCCCTTACTACCAGATAGTTTCCTCCCAGATAAAACGTTATCAGGCTACCCGTTTCAATGCATATCTGCGCATCGGTATAATAAGCCGAATTATCTTTTTTCCGCCACCAGCCGGCAAAGAGAAAGCTGATGACTGAGATAGCCATAATTACAAAAGGCACAATCAGTTTACCGATAGGGAACTCAATACTTAAGGTAAACCAGAAACATATCCAGACCACAAAAATGGCTATCCCCACAAAAGGGTCGCCATAGCGCAATAAGAACGGAATAAAAACAATCAGCGATAAAAAATAATAAGCATATAGCGACCAATGAAAATCGGTTATGGCAAAAATAGCAGTCAGAAAGGAGCCTATGGCTACGTATAACAAGGCATTATCAGTACCTGAGCGATACAGTTTTCTGCTTTTGATGAAATACTCCAAAACAAAAAACAGTCCGATACCATTACCCAGACAAACAGCCGCCAAACCTATGCTTGTGTCCATCAAGGACGAAAAAAACATGATTGACAGAAAGCCGAAAGTGGAAGAAATAGCCACATTTGTAAAAATAAATAGTCCAAACTCAATAAAGATATTCGGCTGATAGAATTCTACCGGAAAGAGCTTTTTTGCGGCTGCATATTGTTCTTCACTCAGCATTTTTTTCTCATACCATTCCTTAATAATCTCCTGATTATCAATATTATCTACCCACGTTTCATTATATGCCTTTTTCATTTCTTTAAACCGATAATTTGTTTGATATTAATCAGGAAGAGCACCACCCCAACCGCCGAGCACATAAAATAAAGCATGTATAAAGTAAAGTCCATCGAATTGGTATACTCCCAATGGAAAACCCAATAGGTCAGGGCAATGTAGGCAAAAATAACCCCCATCAACAGAAAGATATAAGATTGCTTCCGGCGGGCATACCAGATACTTGCATAACTAAAAACACCCACT
Source organism: Cyanobium sp. NIES-981 (assembly GCA_943368815.1). Taxonomy (GTDB): domain Bacteria; phylum Bacteroidota; class Bacteroidia; order Cytophagales; family Spirosomataceae; genus Emticicia. The sequence goes on along the minus strand of CALRLS020000313.1, from coordinate 1,718 downwards.
CCTAAAAGATACAATAGTTTCATATCAAACTGAAACAAGCCGGCTAAAGTTGCTACAAAAGCCACATTGAAACCAAATATAAAATAAGTAAACGAGAAGTGTTTTTTCAGGTTTTTATACTCACTCAGGCCTCCCATTACTATCAATACTATGCCTAATAAGATAGAAATATGTGTAATATCGGCCGTAGAAAAGTTTTTTTGCTGCCATAGTCTGATAGGGGCAATATTGACCCCTACCCATGAAGCAAAGGCCGTAATAGCCATTGAAAGCACCCCACGGTGGTCGAAACGGTAAGCCAGAAAGAAAAACAGCACCGCAGGCAGAAAAGCAGCCAGACCATAGCGGGTACCAAAAACATTATATTGATATTGCAGATAACCCTCCAGGGTCAGAAACATTACACAGGCACCAAGCAAGGCGAAATCATCCAGTTTATCAGTTTCTACTACCTCTTCCCATGTAAAAGGCTTGCGATGCATGAACGCATAATATAAACAAGCCAGAAAAGCCGCCACTATTAAACCAATCAATACATTATGGCCTATTGAATCAATATTTTCGTAGATAACCACTCCTAAACCAGTGCCCAATAGAGTAATACCCACATACAAAAAAGTACGCAGCTCCCAATGGACCGAAAACGGCTTGGTCTCTTCATAGCCGGCAATCTTCGCCGATTGTTCTTCAGGTATGATTGCATTCTCTGCCAGGGTCTTTAATAGTTTGGTGTATTGCATAGATATTGAGTGATTGTGTGAGTTAGTGATTGAGTGATTAAATATCCTCAATCCTGAATAAATGAAATGGTAAAATATGCGGATCTAATTCCACAAAATTATATTCGCCTCGCCAGCTGAAGGTGGCACCGGTTATCAGGTCATGTACCCTGTAAGTCTCCCAGTCGTTTTTATGAATCTTCCACAAAGGCACCTTTACCATTCCGTTCTGCTTATTATATCCATCCAGATTTACTACACATAAAATTCTGTTCCCGTCTGGCGCAGTTTTCAGGTAGGCCATTAGATGGTCATTATGAATCTCACAAAAATCAATATTATTGGTCGAATGAAAAGCCGAGTTCTCTTTTCTGATTCTGTTTACCTGTGTAATAATATAGGTCAGCTTGTTCCGATGCTCCCAGTTCCACCATTTTATTTCGTATTTCTCCGAGAACCCGTACTCTTCTTTATTCGGATAGGGTTCATGATACAGGTATTCATAAGTCGGCCCGAAAATACCATAATTACTGGCGAGGGTAGCTGCCATAAAATACCTGATTAAGAACAAAGGCTCATGCCGCCCCTGCAACATATAAGGATTAATATCATGTGTATTAGGCCAGAAATTCGGTCTGAAATAATATTTCATCTCACCCTTGGTGAGTTCTTCCATGTATTGAATAATCTCGGCCTTATGGGTTCGCCATACATAATAGGTATATGATTGCGTATAACCCAGTTTGGCTAATTGTTGCATTACCTTAGGCTTAGTAAAGGCTTCTGACAAGAAAATCATATCAGGGTACTCTGCTTTGGTTTCGGCAATCACCCATTCCCAGAAACCAAATGATTTTGTATGCGGATTATCAACCCTGATGATTCTTACTCCCCATTGCGCCCAGGTGAATATGAGGTTTTTTAATTCCTGCCATAGGTCTTTCCAATCGGCTGTTTCAAAATTAACCGGATAAATATCCTGATATTTTTTAGGTGGAT
>CALRLS020000312.1:0-6681 GCA_943368815.1 Cyanobium sp. NIES-981 | reverse complement strand
CCAGACAATGTCTGGAAATTGACACCCCTCCTTGAAAAAAGGAGCGACCGTCGCACGGGGGAAAGATAAAAAAATCTTGTACCCTACCCCTCATAAAATTCAATAGGCAAATCATCAGGGTCGGCAAAGAACGTAAATTTCTTACCTGTAAATTCATCTATTCTGATTGGCTCTACTTCTATTCCTTTTTGCTCAATCGCTGCTTTCGCTGCTTCTACATCGGCAACCTCAAAAGCGAGATGCCTTAAACCACAAGACTCCGGCCGGGAAGGACGAGCAGGTGGGTTCGGAAATGAAAATAGTTCTATCACATAGTTGTCATCAATTGCCAGATCCAGTTTATAAGAATCCCGTGCCTCCCGATACACTTCTCTAATAATACGCAAGCCTAATACTTCTGTATAGAAGTGCTTCGATTTAGCATAATCAGAACCAATAATAGCTATATGATGAACTTTATTAATTTTAAGCATTTCAATCCTCGTTTAGCTCAAATAATACTTCAATCTCAACCGGAATATTCTCAGGCAGTGAACCCATTCCTACTGCCGAGCGCACGCCTATACCATTTTCTGTACCCCATATATCGGCGAACAATTCGCTGCAACCATTAATTACATAAGGGTGCCGCCCAAAATCTCCGGTACAATTTACCATGCCTAATATCTTAACAACCCGTTTAATTTTATCCAGGCTACCTAATGCAGTTTTAAGTGTCGACAGAATGGTAAGACCCACCTGACGGGCCGCTAATTTTCCGGCCTCAATATCCATATCGTCTCCGATTCTACCAAAAATAAGGTTGCCGTCCGTCTGTACGGGTCCATGTCCTGAAACATAGATAAATTTATCGACAATAAGGGCAGGTTTATAAACGCCCTTGGGTGCCGGGGCTGGTGGCAATGCTAAATTAAGTTTTGCGAAATTCTCTTCAGGTGACATAATAAACGATCAATTGTTATACAAAAAGATTTAAAACTAAAACGCCCAATAAACCTACTACCGAAACAATGGTTTCCATTACCGACCATGTTTTGATAGTATCTTTGATAGAAAGATTGAAATATTCTTTAAAAAGCCAGAATCCCCCATCATTCAGGTGCGAAAATAATAAACTTCCGGCACCAATTGATAATACCATCAGCTCAGGCTTTACACCTGTCTGGTGCTGAATCAAAGGAGCTAAAATACCTACGGCCGTTAAGCCCGCCACAGTAGCAGAGCCTACACATAGGCGCAACACAGCGGCGATTGTCCAACCCAATACCAATGGATTAATATCTAAACCCTGTAATTGAAGACCGATATAATCACTGGTGCCACTGTCTTTCAATATCTGTTTCAATGCCCCTGCTCCGGCAATGATTAATAATATTACCGAGCAACTTTTGAATGCTTCTTCCAGTTGTTTACTCACTACTTTGATGCTATTGCCCTGCTTAATACCCAATAAATACATAGCCAATAAGAGTGAAATCAACATACCCACATAAGGCTCAGAGATTAATTGTATTATCTTGTTATCAGGTGCATATCCTTTAATAAACGAAGTAAGTGTCAATAAAACCACTGGCATTAAAGCTACCAGAAGGCTTTCAAACAAGCTCGGTTGTTTGTCTTTCGGGATAGGCTTCAAATTAAATAAAGAACTATCCATCTGTGGTTTATATTTTTTCAATGTCGAACCGAATATAGGCCCTGCAATCGCGATAGCCGGAATGGCCACTATGATACCATAGATGAGGGTCTTCCCCACATTGGCATTAAGTTGAGAGGCAATAGCCGCAGGGGACGGATGCGGAGGCAAGTAACCATGAGCCACCGACAATGCCGAAAGCATCGGAATGCCTACATATAAAATAGGCATTTTGGTTGATACTGCTATCGAAAAAATAAGCGGCACTACAATAATAAAGCCTGCGTTATAAAACAGCGGAATACCAATAATAAAACCTGCCAGAGCAAGCCCCCATTGAAGGTATTTTTTACCGAATATATCAATTAACGTATCGGTAATCCGTTGCGCGGCACCGCTTTCAGCTACCAGTTTACCGAGCATCGCTCCGAAACCGATAATCAGAATTAAATCACCCAGGGTGCCGCCAATGCCTGTCTGAATGGCCTTTCCGATAGCAGGTATATCCATGCCTGTGGCAAGCCCAAGACTAATGGCTATTAAAATAAATGAAATAAATGTATCGAGTTTTACAAAAGCTACCAGTACTACAAGCGCTATGATAGCAATCAAGGTAAGTAAAATAGGCATTGTTCAGATAAGGTTGAAGGTTACATGTGCAAGATAAGTAAAAATGTCTATTTTCGAAGCACTGCTAACAGAACTTCTCATGACAGTATTCTTTTTAGAGTTCCCATAGAAACTTCAATTAATGAGCTTCCCTGTCATCAATCTGATTTCGTATATTGCATGATGTTTTGTTTATGTCGCATGCTTTCATGGATACCAGATACAATGCATTCTTTTATTATTAACCAGCTTAGCTTTGACAAAATAGTTTATGCAATTACTTAAAACCTATAGCCTGTTGACAATCGCTACTGTTTTGCTTCTTTTATTATTGCTGTTTCCTCCCATATACTTATATGAATTTTACCCTTACGGCGTAAGTGGCTATGTTGGTCTGGTATTGGGTTATATCATTCCAGCGGGTATAAAGCGTGTTTTTTATTCGGTCAATAAAAAGAAAAAACAGGTTAGGCGTTCATACAGCCCTTTGTTTGTAATCATTGTCATTCTATCAATGCTTATTATGTGCCTTTTTACTGCATTGTGGTGTGATTACAGTACCTATACTTTGTTCAGAACCAAAGGTATTCTTGTTAAAGATGCACTCATTATCAATGGTAAGCAAAAGGAAGAACCAAGCGGTGGCGGTACTTCAGACAATTATGAAATAGAATTATCATATAAGCTCAAGAATGGTACTGTTCATCATACTATTACACCTGTGGAGGCTGATATTTTTGAGCATGTCTATAAAGAGCAAAAAGTAGATATCCTGTACCTACCCAACAATCTGGATATAGTAAGAGTGCTTACAAGAGATAATGTTAACCTGTATCTTAAACGATCAAACAGACAGATTGAGGCAACCGACATCGAGAGTATTTTTAATTGTAATGATGCCGGGCTTTTAACACTATTGAATGGTATTGGCTATAGATGGCACACAGAAAGCGAGGATGGACAGATAGTTTACTCCAATCATTTAACTTTAGAAAAAGTCGCTAAGATTGGTGACCAGGTTGCTTACACCTGTTTAGGTGAAGAATACGCATGGGAATACTTAAAGCCTTTAAAAATAGAGGGAAAACCTATTGATTTGGAAAATCATTCGGAGCTATATCTTACAAAAAAATATAAAGTGATTGTGAAACGTATCCTCGAGGACGGTGCGACATTTAACTTGTTCATTTTTGTAAAAAGGACGGATTACAGCGATCAGAATTTAATGAGAATTTAAGAAGGATTATTTGGTTTGATAAGGAGGGTAACTCGTACAATGAGCACCCAATATTACCTTAGTATAATACATAAAGGTTACCATCAAAACGATTTGACAGAACTTAAATTCTGTAGTTCAGACGATTTGAAAAATCGTGATACATAACTACAACCGCCCACTATACTTAGCAATCTTCTGATACAATTCTTTCGGGTTAAATGGCTTGGTTACGTAATCATTCATACCAACCGAAAACGCTCTGTCCTGGTTATTGAGAGTAGCTGAGGCCGTTAAAGCAATAATCGGAATCTCTGCTCCGGTTTCACGTATCTTTTCAACTGCTGTATAGCCGTCCATTTCAGGCATTAATAAGTCCATCAGAATCAGATCATATTCATTTTTCATGAATTTATCTACGGCTATGAAGCCATTTTCTGCCGTATCAAAAGTAACTTTCCATTTTTCAAGGAATTTCGAGGCTACTTTAATGTTCACAAAATAATCATCAACCAATAAAAGTTTCACACCCTCCAGACTCACATCATTATCATCTTCGGCCAGGGCAGTTGCTATTTGTTGTTTAAGCGTAGTACCCATTCTTAAATCAAGTGTAAATGAGAATTGTGATCCTTTGCCTACTTCACTCTCTACTTCAATATCGCTACCATGTAACTGCACCAGTTTTTTACTGATTACAAGGCCTAAGCCTGTACCACCAAATTTACGCGTAGTTTCAGAATTAGCCTGTGTAAATCTTTCAAAAATCAGTTTCTGCTTATCAGGTGCAATGCCGATTCCTGTATCTTTTACCGAAAAGTAGATGCTTGCTTTTTCATCATCCTTTTTAATGACAGATACCTCAATCGTTACGCTTCCGTTCAGGGTAAACTTAACTGCATTAGATACTAAATTGGTTAACACCTGCCCTATTCTCAATGAGTCTCCTATCAGCGTATTCGGAATATCATCATCAAGCATCAGTTTAATCTTGTTCCCTTTCTCCTCGGCCTTTACCTGATTTGCCCTCTTGACATTAGAAACGAGCAATTTCAAGTCAAAAGGCATCTCTTCCAGTTCCACTTTTCCGGCTTCAATCTTACTGAAATCCAATATGTCATTGATCAACAGATGCAGGTTCTCAGATGAAAACTGAATGGTTTTCAGGTTCTCCATTACTGACGGCGTTTGCTCCTCCTGTTGCATTAGATAGGTCAGACCGATAATGGCATTCAGCGGTGTTCTGATTTCATGACTCATCATCGATAAAAACTCCGACTTTGCCTGTGTAGCATTTTCGGCCACCTCTTTGGCATTAATCAACTCGGTTTCAATCTGTTTTCTGACCTGTATCTGTCTTTGGAGCAAATCGACTAAAGTCGATAGATTATTATCATTTAATTCAGCCAGACCACCGCTTTCGGGAGTTTCAAGCAAATAAATTGCCTCAATCAGTTTTTCAACTGACTGGCGGCGTTGGGCTATCTCACTTTTTAATTTCTGATTTATCTCATAATACTCAACTTCGTTCAGCGCAGCAGAGTGTTCTGAAAGTTCTTTATCACGGTCAAAATTATGGTAAGAATCGTTTACAGCTTTTATAAAACTCTGAAAAGCTTCGTTCTTTAAGCATTCTTCTGAGAGGTATCTCTTTAATTGTTTCGTAAGCAGTTTGTGTATATTCTCAAGCTCCATCTTGCTAATTTTCTGAAAAGGTAGTAATGGTCATCGTTTGATTATGCAGTTCGCATTGTGCATTAGGCCTGAGTGGTGATATTTCGCCGTACGAATAGAAGCCCGTCATTACCGTTTCTTTGCCAAAAACCTCTCTTGCGACTTCTACTTCTTCTTCCGTACGCTGGCCTAAAACCAGCTTGCGCCCTACACAACTAACCAATAGGGCTAATTCAGGAGATTTATCTAAATTCTTGATAGATGATTGCGCTGCTGTTGCAGAAGCATCAACTAAATGATCGAAATTGGCTTTCATGAATCTTACCATTGCCCCTTTTGGCACCTCTCCGGCAAAAGTCATACTTTTCTTCTCTTCGTCAATCGTCAGAATCGTTCTTACGATTGGCTCTGAGTCAGGTTTTACACGTATCGACAAGGGGAATAACAAGGCAGCTCCCGGTAAATCCTTGGCATATTTACCCAGATATTCTTTATACAAGTCGAGTGCTGCTTTATCTCCTATTTTATACAAAACATTATATTCTGATTCTGTTACTTCTCTTTCAGGCCCGAACACATCCCAGCCGCCCATAGTACCATGTCCTATTTTCAGGTCTTTACCATATAGGCCAATCCCCACAATACGGCCTTCTGTAGGCTGTTCGTTTAAGCCTACCAGAGTTTTCTCAAAACGTCCGGCATCGCCTGCCAAGCCTCCTGAAATCGGTATTTCATGATTGGTAGCAATATTCAAGGCTTCAATCAATTTGCTTCCATTTACTTTGCCCCCATCCGAAATCACTAAAATAGCTGCTAAATCATCGGCCATTAAATCACGGGCAATGGTTTCTCCTGCCCGAAAACTTTCGGTATGATTAGAAATATCAATTTTAGTAGTTTTTACGGTAGTCTTATCAAATTCGACAGCTGTTATGATGATAGAATCATCATGCACACTATCATCATAGATTTCACCGGAAGTAGAATTAATAATAATCTCAGCTTTAGGATATTCTTGGCGCAAATAAGGATAAGGATTATGAGATTCCAATAGTTTTCTTTCTCCGAACGCCAGTACTAACTGCACATTCTGTTCTGAAAAACTTTCTTCTCTAGATATCTCTCTCCACTCTTTGTTTATAAATTTAGTTTGACGTATTTTCATTAGTTATATTATTTTCAAAATACCTAGCAAAAACCATACTATTTTTCATAAAATGGAATAAATTATACATAAATTTAGATTTAAATGCCATTATTTACCTAACAGCCATTTATTTATATGGGATTATTAAGCGACTACACAATCATTTTTTTAATATAAATCCCGTGCCAATTTGTTCAAAACAAAAATATTTTCTCAAATACTTACTGTACCCCGGTCAATTTTTATGACATAGCTCTGTCCACCAACCGCATCAATAGCATCCGCTACTTTCTGAGGGTCATTCGGTGCATATACGAACATACAGCCTCCCCCACCTGAGCCGTTTATTTTACCCCCCAGAGCACCTGCATCCATAGCTGCCGAAAGCATCCGTTCAAT
>CALRLS020000311.1:0-6685 GCA_943368815.1 Cyanobium sp. NIES-981 | reverse complement strand
TACCTCGTTTATTAAAGACCTTAAAAGCAGATTATAAGCAGGAATTGGTAGGAGAGCGTTTATTAACTACTCCTGCCCATTATGCCTACATGAAGATTTCAGAAGGTTGTGACCGCCCATGTAGTTTTTGTGCTATACCGCTTATGCGTGGTAAACACGAATCGAAATCAATTGAGCAATTGGTGCTGGAAGCAAAAAATCTGGCAAAAAAAGGCACGAAAGAGTTGATTCTGCTTGCACAGGATTTAACCTATTATGGGCTCGATTTGTATAAGAAAAGAGAATTAGCTAATTTACTCGACCAATTATCAGATGTAGAAGGAATTGAGTGGATTCGCCTGCAATATGCTTATCCTTCCGGGTTCCCTTTAGAGATCCTGGATGTGATGAAAAATCGTTCGAATATCTGTAAGTATCTGGATATGCCATTGCAACATGGTTCAACAGAAATGCTGAAACTCATGCGCAGGGGTATTACAAGAGAAAAAACGGAAGACCTGATTAAAACCATTCGTGATACGGTACCAGATATTGCCTTACGCACCACACTGATTACCGGACACCCGGGTGAGACCGAAGAGCATTTTGAAGAAATGTATCGCTTTGTGGAAGATACCAGATTTGAGCGCTTAGGTGTTTTTCAGTATTCGCACGAAGAAAATACACATGCCTACTCAATGCCTGACGATATACCTGCAGAAGTGAAACAGGAGCGTAACGATTTGATTATGGAATTACAGCAGGGTATTTCACAGGAATTGAATCAGGAGAAAATAGGTAAAACGTATAAGGTTTTATTTGATAGAAAAGAAGGCGGACACTTTATCGGCCGGACAGAGTTTGATTCTCCGGAAGTAGATAATGAAGTATTAGTCCCTGCTTCACAATATGTTCGCAGAGGTGATTTTGCCAATATAAAAATCACAGAAGCCACCGAATTTGATTTATATGGAGTTGTAGTGGAATAGTTAATTAAGTGATTGAGCGGGATTAATCACTCATTCGCTCAATCACTCATTCACTCGATTATTGCATAGCTTTCCTTAGCATGAGCCGGTTATAAGCAATCTGTAAATTCACCGAAACCATAGGTTTAAGAGGATTTATTAATTTTTTTAATAATGCTAATAATTTGACAAGCCTGACGTTATTTATTCGATGTTCATGTCAAGAAAAGTGATGAGATTGTATCTGTTTTCATGTGTAACTGTACTTATTTCGGTCGAATTGCTGGCACAACAACCTGTTTTTCGGTCTCAGAGTACAAATGTGAGTGTTTTTTCGTCAAACACTGCACTTAACACTACCAAGCCCAATTCTTTTATTCCGGAAACTGAAAAAAAGAACGTAAAAAAACATTTCGCCCCTGCCGGAATAAATATCCACCTGATGCCTTTGTTTGGCGGATATGATAAAACCGACAGCCAGAAATCTATTGATGCTGAATTCCTGAAAGTATGTGATCTGAACTTTAAAAACCGCAGAGAAGCAAGCGAATTCTTTGCTTTAAGGGCATGGGAATATTTAAGTGAAGGACAAAAAGACACTGCTACCTATCGCTTCAACCTTGCTTACCTGCTTGATGATGAAAATGTAGATGTATATTGGGGTTTAGGTGTAATAAATTACCAGAACGAGGAATATGCCGAGGCTATCAAGCTAATGGAGCATGGTCTCGAACTTGATGATGAAGATAATGTAACCCTGATGGTCGATTTATCGACAGTTTATCTTAAATGGTTCATGGTTGATAAAAAGACTGAACATTTCGATAAAACAATAAGTCTTCTCGACGAAGCACTCAAAAAATCTCCCGAATGTGCCAATGCGTATATGCAACTATCGTTGGCAAGACTAACCAATAATCAGATTGACGAAGCATGGGATAATTTTCATAAAGGATATGAACTAGACTCCCAAAGTGCCAATGCTGAAATCCTGCAGGCTTTATTGGAAAAGAAAGAAGACCCTAAAGGGCTTTTTAAGAAAGGGCAGTAATAAATCACCCAAATCTCCTCCGATACACCATTGGTGTAACACCCGTCTGGTTCTTGAAAATCCGATGAAAGTGCGACAGGTTTTGAAATCCACACTCAACGCTTATCTGGCTAATATCTAATTGATTATCAATCAGCATTTTACGGGCATTACTAAGCCGTATTTCGTTCAGGAAATAAATATATGTTTTCCGGGTTCGTGATTTGAAATACCGGCAGAAAGAGGGTACAGTCAGATTCGCGATTTCTGCAATGGTATCAAGTGTAATATCTTCTTTATAGTTCTCTAAGGTAAATTCCAGTATTTTTCGCATACGCTCATTTTCTGTTTCATCTGGCTTGATATTGAATCCCTTGCTTGCCAGCAGTTCATATTCTTCGCATATTGATAATTGCTCTAAAGCACTGATAAAGGCCAACAGACGGTTTATGCCTTCGCTTTCAAACACTTTATGGATATAAGGCGAGAGCCTCGCAGGAAATCGGATACCTGACGTAGCCGTATTCAAAAGGGCTATAACAGACCTGCATTCGGGCAGCTTATTTAAAATCGTGTTAACAAAATGATTAGAAAACTGAATTACGATAGCTTCGTGCAGTTCCGTATTATTCTTTGTGTTGGTATCGCTTCGCCAGAAATGAGGCAGATTAGAGCCTAATAAAACCAGATCACCTGCTTCAAAACTACCCACATGGTCTCCCACAAATCGTTTGCCTTGTCCTTTTACAATCAAGGTCAGTTCATATTCGGGATGATAATGAAGGGGGGCGTCAAATTGTAGTAAAGAAATGTACCGGGTTAAAAAAGACGAACTTTCATCTGCTGATATTTTCTCAAAAAAAGCTTTCATGCAAGGTAATCAGGTTGAATGCAATATAAGAGTGTTCCTGGTTGATATATAGTACTTTTATTAACATGGAAGTTATCCAGATTGACAAATTTATGTTAAAATACTATATAAAAATGAAAATAATAAAGATTTTTCTTAGAAAAATTCTATCGATATTTGTGTACTCTATTCAACCTTAACATGTTTAAGCAATGACTGCTCATTCAGAGAAAATGTCGCTTTTGCACCAACTCAACGAACCCTTTTATTTGTCAGACGAAACTATCGCTTTTTATAGAGAAAATGGTTATGTAAAACTCAAAAATGTTCTTTCTGCTGAAGTACTGAATTATTACGGCGAAATTATCACCGACTGGGTTTTCAAACTGAATAAACTCACAAAGCCGATGGAAGAGCGTACTACTTACGAAAGGGCTTTTCTGCAAATCATGAATATGTGGCGCGAAAATGAGGAGGTAAAAGAGTTTGTTTTTTCTAAACGTCTGGCACGAATTGCTACGGAATTGATGGGAGTCTCCGGTGTGAGACTCTATCATGACCAAGCTCTTTACAAAGAGCCAACAGGGGGCATTACTCCCTGGCATGCTGACCAGTTTTACTGGCCTTTGTCAAATGCTAATACTATTACGGTATGGATTCCCTTACAGGCTACACCAATGGAAATGGGGCCGCTGGCATTTGCCGAAAAAAGTCAGAATGTAGAAATCGGCCGTGATGTAGAAATATCAGACGAATCGGAAGCTTTATTAGCAGAAACGCTGAAACAATTCAGGATGAATGACACGCCATTTGACCTGGGAGAAGTAAGTTACCATGCAGGATGGACTTACCATAGAGCAGGGGCAAATGTATCAGGCAAAGCCCGTAAGGTAATGACTGTGATTTATATGGACAAGGATATACGAATTATAGAGCCTACCAATGAGTATCGTGTGGCAGACTGGCAGACATGGCTTGACAGCAAACCGGTAGGGACTATCGCAGACGGAAAGTTAAACCCTATACTATACTAATTGTAAGGATACGGGGCTTTATGTCAATTTATTACGTAAAGCTCCAAATCCTAAAGTCGCTACTAAACCCAAGGAACCCAGAATATACCAGAGTGCATCAAAACCGAATAAGGCAATGGTCTGTGTACCTATCAATGGTGCTGAAATCTGGGCAACTGACCAACTCATGGCATATAGCGCCGAATACTGCCCTCTGTTATGCGGCTTTGCCCGCTCAATACTAAAGGCATTCATAAATGGCATGGCAAACATTTCAGAGAGCGTTGCGAATACAATACCTATAATCAGCCAGTGATAATTATGGGTAAGGAGAAAGATGACATAGTTGGGTATGACTAAAAATGCTCCGAAACTGATTAATGATAATCGCTTGAACTTCCCTTCAATTTTATAGATAAAAATCATTTCAAACACCACTACCACAAAGCCATTCAGCCCCAATAAACCACCAATTTGTATTTCCGTCAGTTTACAGGCTTCTTTATAGAAATACGGACCGATAGTAAACAGTTGCGAAAAAGCAATAGCATAGAAAGAAGCCAGCAAGATAAACAGCATATACGGACGGTCTCTTAGAGCCGAATCTTTTTTGTCAATTACTACCTCGCTAATTACTGTTTCTTTTTTCCTTCTGGTGCTTCTGAGAAAAGCCCAGACAAATATACCTGCACCAATATTCGTAAATCCATCGACCCAGAAAAGCAATTTATAGTCTCTGACAGCCAGAAATCCACCAATGGCCGGACCAATAGACCAACCTAAATTGATGGCTAAACGTATCAGCGAAAGCGAACGTGTAAAAGTTTCAGGTGTACTGAAATCAGCGATGGAAGCAGAATTGGCAGGGCGATAAGCTTCGCCGAATGAACTAAGTAAAAAAGCATAAATACACAGAATATAGAAGTTCTGTGCCTGCACCATTACTATAAACATGATTCCGCCCAGAAACAGGCTCCAGAATTGAACAGGATAATAGCCTATTTTATCAGTCAGTTTTCCGCCCATCCAGGTGCCAAAAATGGAACCTACCCCAAACATGGTCATCACTACGCCTGCTTCCTGCACACTGAAATGGAGTTTTTGGGTCAGATAAACAGTCAGAAAAGCAATGACCATCGTACCGCTACGGTTGATGAACATCACAATTGCCAATAACCACACTTGCCGGGAGAGTCCACCGAAAGCATTACGCAATAAGGAAATCATGTGAGGATAAAAGAAGATAATGGAGCCTCCGCAAATGTAATATTTTATGTGCTTGCATCAAACTAAACTATTTCATAGTTTTGTCATAGTGGGTATGCTTGCATACCAATTTATTCAACATTACACTATTTCTAATGGAAGCATATATATACGATGCCATCCGGACTCCCCGGGGCCGTGGTAAGTCAGATGGTTCTCTGCACGATGTTCAGCCGATACAATTACTCTCTACTGTATTAAAAGCCATAAAGGAGCGCAATGATTTAGATACAGGCTATGTAGATGATGTCGTAATGGGTTGCGTGTCGCCTCTTGGTGAGCAGGGTGGAGATATTGCCCGTGCAGCAGTTTTGGATGCAGGCTATGCGCAGACTGTTGCAGGTGTGCAGGTGAATCGTTTCTGTTCATCTGGTTTAGAGGCTATTAATATGGCTGCCGCTTACGTGATGTCCGGTCAGGTAGATTTATTGGTGGCTGGGGGAGTGGAATCTATGTCTCGTGTGCCAATGGGCTCCGATGGAGGGGCATTAATGATGAACCCTCAATTGATAGCACACCACAAGATTGTACCGCAGGGTATTTCGGCTGACTTAATTGCGACCAAATATGGTTATTCCAGAAATGATGTAGATACTTTTGCAGCCGAGTCTGTTCGCAGAGCAGTAGAAGCACAGAAAAACGGCTATTTTAAGTCAATGGTATCAGTAAAAGACGAAATAGGATTAACCGTGCTGGACAGGGATGAGGGAATCAGACCAGATACAACGGTTGAATCGCTAAGTAAACTGAAACCTGCTTTTGAAATGATGGGCAGTATGGGGCTTGATGCGCTTGCTTTGATGAAATACAATCATCTGGTGAGTATAAACCACGTGCATCATGCCGGAAATTCCTCACAAATCAGTGATGGGGCAGGAGCCTTATTAATTGGTAATAAAGAAATGGGTCAAAAACTAGGCTTGAAACCTCGTGCAAAAATCAAAGGTTTTGCGATAGTGGGTTCTGATCCAACTATTATGCTCACAGGCCCTGTACCTGCTACACAAAAGGTTTTGAAGAAAACCGGAATGTCGATGAGCGATATAGATATATTTGAAATAAATGAAGCCTTTGCGGCTGTTCCTATGTTGTTTATGGATAAGCTTGGTGCAGACCATACCAAAGTAAATGTAAATGGTGGTGCTATTGCTTTAGGACACCCACTGGGAGCTACCGGAGCCATTTTGTCCTCAGCACTGATTGATGAATTGGAACGCACCAATAAATCTGTGGGTCTGGTTAGTCTCTGTATAGGTGGCGGTATGGGTATTGCGACTATTTTTGAAAGGGTTTGACATCGTTGGCAAAACCATCTGGCAGAAGCATATCAAGGGTATTGGCAAGCACACTGAACAACTTAATTTGTCTGAACATCCCACCGGTACTTATTTATTGACAGGGCAAAAGGATAATTGGAAACAGACTATTAAACTGGAGAAACAATAGCTGAGAGCCGATTGATAATAATACAATTATGAACGAAGTATTGGTTGAATATCTGTCAAAACTTGGATTGCTGAGTGAGCAGGAGGTGAAGGATATTGCCGATAATATTGTGGTGCAAACCTTTAAAAAGGGT
>CALRLS020000310.1:0-6701 GCA_943368815.1 Cyanobium sp. NIES-981 | reverse complement strand
CACTAATAGTATAAGGTATCTCCGGAACTGCAAAAATGGCATCTGGCACATGCCTGGGGCTGTATTGTTTTCGTAGCTGTGTTTTTATCTTATTTTTCAATTCTTCTCTCAAAGCCTGGTTTTCATGCAAAACAACATATAAAGGCATGAAGAAGCTTCCATCAGTTCTTTCTATGCAGATAATCAGGCTGTCTTTTATTTCGGGCAATGCTTCTACAGCATTATAAACTTCTGCAGTGCCTATCCTTACCCCATCCCGGTTTAGTGTAGCATCAGACCTGCCATAAATAATTACCCCCCCATTTTTAGTAATCTGTATCCAATCTCCATGACACCATACTCCTTTGTATTTTTCAAAATAACTGCTACGATATTTTTGATTATTCTCATCATTCCAGAAATATAAGGGCATAGATGGCATGACATCTTTTATTACTAATTCACCCACTTCTTCATACACAGGTTTCCCTTCATCATTCCATGCTTCTATATTAGCTCCCAGCATCCGGCACTGAATCTCACCGGAGTAAACAGGCAGATAAGGGCAGCCCCCCATGAATGCACTGCATACATCAGTACCACCACTTAGCGAAATAAGGTGCAAGTTTGTGGAGATATTATTGTAAATCCATTCAAAAGCTTGCGTAGGTAAGGGTGAACCAGTGGAGCCAAGCGTTTTAATTTGAAGCTGATTATCTCTGAAAAACTGAGATTCCTGCTTCATATAATTAATATAAAAAGCCGCCCCACCGCCAAAATGATCAACTTTGGCATCTTTGGCAAACTGCCATAAAACATCAATATCAGGATACGCCGGTGATCCGTCATAAATGCACAAAGTAGCTCCACAGGCCAAAGAAGAAAGAGCAAAATTCCACATCATCCATCCTGTTGTAGAATACCAGAAATACCGCTCCCCAGACTGCACATCCTGATGCAAAGCAAGCGCTTTCAGGTGTTCAATCAGGTTTCCTCCCGTGCTATGGGTAATTGCTTTAGGTTTTCCTGTAGTTCCTGATGAATATAAAATCCAGATTGGGTCGTTAAACTCAACAGGAATGAAAGTGAGTGGTCGCTTTGCTTCTACAGCCATAATTGCGTCCCACTCAGAACTTTCCAGAATTACGGCATCAAGTATGGATGGCAGTTTTTCTGATAATTCTTTTACAATGTCTGTTTTATCAAAAACCTTTCCTCCATAATGGTAGCTGCCACAAGCAAAAAGAATCTTAGGTTCAATCTGTTGAAAACGGTCAATCAGGCTTTCTAAACCAAAATCAGGTGAGCAGCAAGACCATATAGCCCCCAGAGAATTTACAGCCAGAAAAACAGCAATCGTATCAGGGTTATTAGGTAAATACCCTACTATCCTATCTCCTTTTTGTAAGCCTTTTCCCTGTAAATAATTTTGTATGGCTAAAACCTTATTTTCTAAGTCGCCCCATGAAATTTCAGTCAAAGCCTGAGTTTCTGATTGAAAAATAATAGCAGGCCTTTCAGTAGTTTTATTGCGGAAAATGTATTCAGCATAACTCAAAGTAGCTCCTTCAAACCACCTTGTGCCAATCATTTCATTAGTGGTGTGTCGAAGTACGGATTTATACTCAGTGAGACTTTTTATTTCAAAAAACTCATAAATAGACTCCCAGAATTCAGCTACATTATCAACCGACCATTGCCATATTGCATGATAATCCGCGAACGTCAGGTTTTTATGAATCTGAAGCCATGATTCGTATTTCTTTAAATTTGATTGTTCAATATATGTGGGGGAAGGTATCCAAAGCGGAATATTCATGCCTATAGCTGATTTTAAGGCAATTATATGAAGATAATTTCATTGTTAAAACAATTATTTTATCCGCTTAAGACCTTTATAAGCGTCATCAGCTTTAGCAGTGTCAACAGTTTTAGCAGCTTTAGCGCCACTCAAAATTGTATCTGGTATTCTTATAACCCTTAATTTCCATACTGGCACTACCAATAGGAAACTCCAGCTCTATTCTGATTGGCACCCGGTTTCCATCATCCGATACCCATATGCGTATAGCATCCTCTCCTTTGAACATTTCGTTCTGTGGTAGAATTGGAGTTAATTTAATTACATCAATTTTCCCGAATCTGGTTTTTACCACGCCTCTGCCGATATACTTTACTTTCATATTGTAGATTTCATCATCAAAAAACATGGGCGCAACAATAGTTTCACCTACTTTCATTTTTGAAAAATCCAGTGTACGTAAAAAATAATAGCCTGATACCACATCATGTATATTATTGGGCAAGGTGAAAGCTTTCTTCTCGTTATTCTGTTCTCTTAATGCAGAATTAGCCGAATGATCAAAAACAATGACCTGGTCTTTTTTATAATTATTTTCCTGCAAACTCATCAGGAATTTCTGTGGCAGAATAGCCGAAGTATCCAGATAAGAACGATAGGTATTTCTGATATGAAAAATATCTGTCAAACCTGTTGTGCGGCCAAAAACATTGATTCTATAACAGGCCCGATGATTAACTGAATATATTTGCGGACTTACTTCTACTGTTGCTTCTCCAACCGGTAATATCCCGTACTTTATTTTATACTCAAAATATTCTCCGGCCTTAAAGCTTGTATTAGGGACAAAGCGATAAGTATCTCCTGCAACAAACGAAGAGGTCAGAAAAAAAACAATCAATATTTTCACGAAATATCTCATCACCATTATGCTAAACAAATGTTATAACTAAAAAGATATGCCATTATCAGAAAACTATGCTACTTGGATACGTTTTTTTAAGGTGTGCGAGATACCTTTTAAAATCCTGACCGAATTTCGTCCGGAATTCATTTTCAAATTGATTCTGCTTGCTCTGATAAGTCAGATACCCGATAAAATAGGCATTATTCACCTCAGCATTGGGTCTGCGTTTCTTTCTTCGTACTTGCATTTCTCCATTCATCAACGTATCTGCCGAATCCATTATTTCGCTTATCAAATCAAATTTATAGGAAGTTTTCTGAGTAATTGTTAAGTTCTTATTAAAACTACTATAAAGGCTGTCCAGCTTTTTGGCACCTCTGATTAAATGATTACTATAGGCATCACTATATTTCTTCGAAAACTCATATTTCTTTAATTCTTCTGAGTCCTTACCATATTTATAGGATAAAAACCTGATGGCTCCATAATCTCCGATAAAATCAGCCAGGTTCTCGTTAAATTCTAGGTTATTCTTAACAAAAAGTGTTCCATGTGTCAATTCATGAATAATCAGGGCTGCCAGTCTGGCATCAGAATAATAAAGCATTGAACTCAGAATCGGATCTTTCAGATAGCCTAATGTACTCCATGCTGACACTTCATTCAATTGTGTATCAAAGCCCTGTTTTTTTAAATCTACCAGCTCTCTATCAATCAATTCCTTTTCAAAATATCCTTTATAATTAAACGTACCAACAATCGGAAAATGCCATTTTTTCCCTTTAAGTTCAAAAGGTTCGCAAGCGGTCATTACCCACAAAATAGGTTTGCTGTGCTGGTCATAAAAAGTAGTATAGTTTTCTGAAGGATTCAAGCCCAGAGAATCAACTGCAAATTTTTTAATCTCCTGAATCAGTTCAATACGTTTCTTTAAAGAATCAGGAAAAGTTTTATCGGCCATTACTTCAGCAACGGGACGGGTATTAAAAATAATTTTCAATTGCCCTTTTGCCTGACGAAAGCCATATAATGCGGCATCGAAATTGAAAGCAACAAATCCTATAAGAATGATGAAGAAGATAAGAAAAAAGTACTTAATAAACTTTTTAAAACTTAGCCACATATTAAGTTCTGAATTGATTCCCGGGTTTTCAGTCAGGAAAACTACATACATTTAAAATAATAAACAAAAATAAAAGCCACTCTGTTCAGAATGGCTTTGTATTTAAGAATAATTAATATCATCTGCTTAGATAAAAATTTCTCTCTGAGTATATTTTTAAGAAGAAATCGTCTGTTAAATCTTTTATGAAATAAATACCCTCTCCTGTCGATTTCATCTCTGGCCCAAGTTCTTTATTTACATTAGGGAATTTATTGAATGAGAACACAGGTATTTTAATCGCGTACCCTTTCTTATAAGGTTTAAACTTAAAGTCTTTCACCTTTTTCGCCCCTAACATCACCTTAGTGGCATAATTTACATAAGGCTCACGGTAGGCTTTACAGATAAATGGTACTGTACGTGATGCTCTCGGATTGGCTTCTATTACATATACCTTTTCGTCTTTTATGGCAAACTGGATATTAATCAGCCCTACTGTATTCAAACCTACTGCAATTTTTCTGGTATAATCCTCTATCTGGGCAATTACGCCTTCACTCAAATCAAAGGTAGGTAAGAGTGCATAAGAATCTCCTGAGTGAATACCTGCGGGCTCAATATGCTCCATAATACCAATGATATACACATCTTTACCGTCACAGATGGCATCAGCTTCGGCTTCTATCGCATTCTCCAGAAAATGGTCAATCAGGATATTATTATCAGGTATATCGTTCAGAATCTTCACCACATGTTGTTCCAATTCCTGCTCGTTAATGACGATTTTCATGCTTTGCCCGCCCAATACATAACTTGGACGAACCAGAAGCGGGAATCCTAAACTACGGGATACTTCTACTGCTTTGTCTGCTGAACGAACCGTATCAAATAAAGGATAAGGAATGTTCATTTCTTTTAAACGCTCTGAGAATCTACCTCTGTCTTCTGCCAAATCTAGAGCATCATAAGAAGTACCAATTATTTTTATACCGTATTTGGTTAACTTCTCAGCCATTTTCAAGGCTGTTTGCCCACCTAGTTGCACAATAACACCTTCCGGTTTTTCGTGCAGAATCAGGTCATATACGTGTTCCCAGAATACAGGCTCAAAATATAATTTATCTGAAATATCAGGATCCGTCGATACCGTTTCAGGATTACAGTTCAGCATAATGGTTTCATAACCGCATTCTTTAGCAGCCAATACACCATGCACACAAGAGTAATCAAACTCAATTCCTTGCCCGATACGGTTAGGTCCCGAACCTAATACCAATACTTTCTTTTTATCAGAACTTACCGATTCATTGTCCGGATTCTCCTGATTGACATTGAATGTTGAGTAATAATAAGGTGTCTTTGCTTCAAATTCTGCTGAGCAGGTATCAACGCATTTATACACACGTTTAATACCCATTTCATGTCTTTTGCTGAAAACCTGACTTTCCTTACAATTGACTAAGTGCGCAATCTGACGGTCGGCATAGCCTTTTTGCTTGGCACTTAACAGTAATTCTTTAGGTAATTCATCGATTGAGTATTTGTCAATTTCTCTCTCCAATAATATTAACTCCTCAATCTGATGTAAGAACCATTTATCTATTTTGGTAAGGTTCTGTATTGTTTTGAAAGAAAGTCCTGCCTTAAATGCATCATAGATATGAAATAAACGATTCCATGACGGATTTGCCAGAGATTTCTTAATCGCCTCCTGGTCTTTCAGTTCTTTGCCGTCAGCACCTAAGCCATTTCTGCCAATTTCAAGTGATTGACAGGCTTTTTGTAATGCCTCCTGAAAATTACGACCGATACCCATTGTCTCACCCACCGATTTCATCTGTAAGCCCAGAGAACGGTCAGCACCCTGGAACTTATCGAAGTTCCAACGTGGTACTTTTACAATCACATAGTCAATAGCTGGTTCAAAAAAGGCTGAGGTACTACCTGTAATCGGGTTAATCAATTCATCAAGATTGTAGCCGATTGCCATTTTTGCGGCAATCTTTGCAATCGGATAGCCCGTAGCCTTTGAAGCAAGCGCCGACGAACGGCTTACACGCGGGTTAATTTCAATGGCAATGATTTCGTCAGTATCCGGATGCAAAGAGAATTGTACATTACAACCACCCGCAAACTGTCCGATACCATTCATCATTTTAATGGCCATGTCACGCATCTTCTGATAAACAGTATCAGGTAATGTCATGGCTGGCGCTACCGTTATTGAGTCCCCGGTATGGATACCCATAGGGTCAAAATTCTCAATGGTACAGATGATAACAATATTGCCTTTATTATCACGAAGTAACTCTAATTCATATTCCTTCCAGCCTAAAATTGATTGCTCAACCAATACTTCATGCACCGGAGAGGCATGTAAACCATGATTAAGTGCTTTATCAAAATCCTCTGGGGCGTTCACAAATCCACCACCTGTACCACCCAATGTAAACGATGGACGAATCACTAGCGGGAAACCTATTTCCTGTGCTATTTCTTTTCCTTCCAGAAACGAACGGGCTGTACGGCCTTTACAAACACCTATACCCAATTCAAGCATTTTCAGTCTGAATTTCTCACGGTCTTCAGTGGTTTCAATGGCCTTAATATCAACGCCAATAATCTGTACATTATATTTTTTCCATACACCGCTTTTATCACAATCAATGGCAAGGTTAAGCGCTGTTTGTCCACCCATAGTAGGTAAAACGGCATCAATAGGCTTACCCATTGATTTGTGTTTTTCCAGAATTTCTATGATAGATTTTTTCTCCAGTGGTTTGAGATAAACATAGTCGGCATTGATGGGGTCAGTCATGATAGTAGCCGGATTAGAATTAATCAAACTTACTTCAATACCTTCTTCCTTAATTGACCTTGCTGCTTGAGAGCCTGAGTAATCAAATTCA
>CALRLS020000309.1:0-6707 GCA_943368815.1 Cyanobium sp. NIES-981 | reverse complement strand
GATTGGTGGTACACCATTTGAGAAAAACGGTTGGAGATTAGATTTAACAGCTAATTTCTACAAAAATAGAACAACTATTAAAGAGTTATCACCCGGCTTAAACTTCTATACTTTATGGACAGACGCCAAGGGTGGTGCATGGACTTACGTAGGAGAGACTATCGGAGATATTTATGATTCAGAATTAGTAACTGTAAAAGACGAATCATCTCCGTATTACGGTTATCCTATTCTGGACGAAAACGGTTCATGGCAGGCAGTTAGTGCCAGCAACTCGCGTAGTAAAATCGGTAATTTTAACCCGGATTTCATTTTAGGTTTCCAGACTTCATTGACTTATAAAAACTTCAGCCTGAACGCAACATTCGACTGGAGACAAGGTGGTGATTTCGTTTCTCAAACCTATCGTTACGGTGAGTCTGACCTGAAATCACAACGTTTCCTTGATAACCTGATTAATCCTAACGGTTTAACCGGCGATGCACTTCGTAACTACCTGATTGAAAATGATCTGGTAAGAGTAACCGGAAACAAATTCAATATTGTGGGTGGCCCTACAGCTGAGTACGGTGGCTATCCGTTCGAGTACGGTGGTAATACCTATAGTTATGGTGTATTTAACCCTGGTGTAATTGCGCAATATAATGAGGCAGGACAAATCACCGGTTATACCGAAAACCTTGGTGGTCCTGGTACTAAAATTATCCCTTATGGCGACAACTATCCGTGGGATTTCACAAGAGCCGCTTTATTTGATGCATCGTATATCAAATTGAGAGAAGTGTCATTAGGCTATGAAATACCATCTTCATTCGTGAAAAGATTAGGTTTACAAAGCGCAAACTTCTCGGTATATAGCCGTAATATCATGCTTTGGACAGCTGCTAAAATCGGTATCGACCCTGAGATGGCATTCCAACCGCAAGCAGGTGCTCAGGCAGGTACTCAATTCAAACAAGGTATCGAAAGATATAACGTTACTCCTTGGGTGATTCCGGTTGGATTTAAACTTGGTTTAACATTCTAAAAATATTAAACATTGAAATCAATGAAAAGGAGTTATAAAAAAATTATTGCATTTTCCTTTCTGTTCATGAGCTTCTTCTCTTGCAAGGACCTGACAGAAGTGAATAATAACCCGAACGGGATACAACCTGACCTGGTAAATCCTAACCTTGTATTGCCTAGTGTATTGACAGAAGCAGCAAAAGCCTATGTGAACCTTGGGTATCAGGATATAGCGGGTGTGGTACAACATACACAAAAAGATGCGTGGTCGTCTGGTCATAATGATTATGACTGGGGTGGCAACCAAAGCTGGAGCGGATACTACGATATTTTACGTAATAACCAACTGGTGTATGACAGAGCAGTAGCTGAGAAACTTGAGTTTCATCAGGGGGTGTCCTTAGTAATGAAATCTTTCATGTTTGGTTTAATTACCGACTTGTGGGGTGATGCACCTTATACAACTGCCCTAAAAGGTGAGTTAGGTAAGGCAGAAGATATATTACCGGCTTTTGATAGTCAGGAGGCAATCTATACAGGAATACTGGCCGATCTTGAAAAAGCTAATACGCTTTTATCTAAATCAAAAGCTGAGTATTCGAGCATTGTAGATAACGTAGACGTATACTTTGCGGGTGACCCTGCAAAATGGAGAAAAATGGCTAACTCTTTAGCATTGCGTTATTATATGCGTATCTCTGCTAAAAAACCAGATGTAGCTAAAGCAGGTATTGAGAAAATTGCAGGTAATGCAGCTCAATACCCAATCATGACCGCTAATACAGAAGATGCAACCATGAGCTTCCCGGGTACCAGTGATGGTACTGCCTGGCCAGCTAATACAGTATTTGATGCCAGTGGTAGTAATTACCGTCGTATCAAAATGGGAGGTACCTTAGTAGAAGTTCTACAGTCACTAAAAGACCCACGTTTAGCTATTTGGGCTAATAAAGTGGAAGTTCCTTTAGTAGTTGATGCTACACTTCCTAAGGGTACGGATAAAATTGAAGGTGGTAAAAGATATTTGTCGCCGGATAAAGTTGGAAATACCGTAGTTGACACTGACCCTGAGTATGTTGGTCTTCCAACGAGTTTCTCGGCCTTACCATCAGCATATAACCTGAACCCTACGCCTGGTCAGACCTCATTCAACCCGCACGTTTCGTTCCTGAACGATATTTATAAAGCAGCTACCGGACCCTTGTTGAAGGCACGCTTAATATCTGCTGCTGAGGTAAACTTCATTCTTGCAGAAGCCGCTTTAAAAGGTTGGGCTGCAGGTGATGCAAAAGCTCGTTACGAAGCAGGTGTTAAAGCCTCATTAAATACCTGGACAGTTGGTGGCACAGCAGCTACCTATCTGGCTAATCCTGGTGTTGCGTATGATGGCACATTGAAACAAATTATGGAGCAAAAATGGATTGCAAGCTGGACTGCTGCTACAGAATCATGGTTTGATTTCAGAAGAACAGGCTTGCCTGCCCTAAAAGCAGGTCCGGCAGCAAAACGCCAGGCTTTACCGGTTAGATTCTATTACATGCAGGATGAGTTGAACATTAACAAGACTAATACAAACGCAGCTTTAGATAAACTGGAGATAACCAATTTCTCACAGGCTGACGGAAAGAATAGCGCCTGGTCGAAACCCTGGATTGTTCAGGGCACTGGAAAACCTTGGTAAAAGTAGATTGTTTTAAAATAAAGATTAGAGGCGGTGCATAGTTGCCGCCTTTAATTTTTTCTAAGAACACAAACCCCTGAGATATGAATTTTATCAGAAAAGAGATATACAAGATTCTTTGTTTTTTTATTTGTTGTAGTAGTTTCTACCCAGCTTTTTCTCAATCGCATAGTCATCCTCATCCGCATGACCACGCAGCCTCTTTAAATATGGATGTAAAAGTGCTGTTTCCGTCAGCAACACCCGACCGCATTATACTAAATCTAACAGCAACGCCTGAGACTTCAATAGGAGTTAATTGGCGCACAGATACCACTATTACTAAAGGAGAGATTCAGATTGCATTAGCTACCGACGGCACACAGTTCCTGAAGAATGTGCGCACTATTTATGCTAATTCAGAATACCTCAAAGTTAAATATCAGGAAGAACCGGAAGTACGGGCTTATTATCATTCGGGTGTTATAGAGAATTTAGAGCCTGGTGGCCTGTATGTGTACCGTGTAGGATATGACAAACAATGGAGTGAGTGGTTTCAGTTCAGGATGCCTTCGAAAGACCCTAATCGACCAATCTCTTTTCTTTATTTTGGCGATGCCCAGAACGATGTAAAATCGCTATGGTCGAGGGTTATCAGAGAGGCCTACAAGACTATGCCGGAAGTGTCGTTTATGTTGCATGCCGGAGACCTCATCAACCGCAATGACCACGATGTGGAATGGGGTGAGTGGTTTTATTCAGGATCATATATTCATTCTACAGTACCAAGTGTTATGACACCGGGAAATCATGAATACGGCAAGGGTAAATTATCTCCTCAATGGAGACCGCAGTTTACACTTCCTACCAATGGCCCGAAAGGATTAGAGGAAACCTGCTATGAAGTGAATTATTCAGATTTAAAGGTGATTTCATTGAACGCGGAAGAAATTGACGAATCAGAGCATTATGCTACTGCACAAGCTAAATGGCTGGATTCGGTACTGACGCATAATCCACGCAGATGGACTGCCATTACCTTGCACTATCCTTTCTATTCGACAAAACCTAATCGTGATAATATAGAATTGCGCAAGCGCTTCAAGCCTATTATTGATAAACATAAGGTGGATATAGTATTACAAGGCCACGACCATGCTTATGGGCGTGGGACAATAAGCAATTCGGTAAAAGTACAGGATAATAAAAATCATTCATCAGGCACAGTTTATGTAGTTTCAGTATCTGGGCCTAAGATGTATGATATATCTGATGACCCCTGGATGAGCCGCAAGGCAAGTAATACACAATTGTTTCAGTTGCTTACAGTAAAAGGAGATATGCTTACCTACAAGGCTTTCACGGCCACGGGTGAATTATACGATGCCTTTGAACTAAAGAAACAGCCGAACAAGCCGAATTTATTAGTAAACAAGATTCCAAAAACAGCTGAGAAGAATTGATTTTGTTATAGAATGTTGTAAAGGGGTAGGAGAAGGTTCTTATCCCTTTTTTTCGTTTTTAATAATTGGTAGTTACGGTATAGTATTCTAAGAATAGAAATTCTTGGAATCGTATTTTTTTTATTAATGTAAAATGTGCGATTCAATAAGCCATATTAAAACAGAAGTTTGAAGTCTGCATGAATCGAATCTGTAACATTTTACAGATTAACAACACGCTCTTTATTGGCTTTTGTAGATATACTTAATAGTTTCATAAATATTTTTAGGTAGAAAAAAATGAAATCACCAATTTGCAAACTTAAACGACTATCCTAAATTTTTATGAGTTCTGGACATTCTTCTGCTGATTTCCACAAAAGGATAACTTTAGCAGGGTCACTAATTGCTATTGGTATTGTTTTTGGCGATATTGGTACATCTCCGCTTTATACGCTAAACGCTGTTTTTCACGGCCGCATCATCAGTGAAACAATTGCTTTAGGGTGTTTAAGTTGTATTTTCTGGACATTATTCCTGCAAACAACTGTTAAGTACGTAATCATTACTCTACAAGCTGATAATAATGGTGAGGGAGGAATTTTATCTCTTTACGCCTTAATAAGACGCTATTTTAGCAGTTCCATGCTCATTGTAGCAATGATTGGCGCAGCTTTTTTAATCGCGGATGGTATTATCACACCGCCTATTTCAGTTGCCTCAGCAATTGAAGGTGTTAAGGCACAATTTCCTGAGTTAAACACAATCCCGATTATCATTGCTATTCTTATTTCACTATTTATTTTCCAGCAATTTGGCACTGATAAAATCGGAAAAGTATTCGGACCTGTCATGGTCATTTGGTTTGGCTTCATTGGGGTGATTGGTGCCATTGCGCTTGGTAATAATTGGGGAGTAATTAAAGCACTGAATCCCTATTATGCCTACCAGATGCTTGTGAATGAACCTCACGGTTTTTGGCTTTTAGGTAGTATTTTCCTTTGTACAACAGGAGCAGAAGCGCTTTATAGCGATATGGGACATTGCGGGCGAAATAATATACGTGTAAGTTGGATATTTATAAAAATTTGCCTGGTCTTATCGTATGCTGGTCAAACAGCCTGGCTTTTGAACAATGTAGGAAGCGAAATAGGAGAATTAAGCCCATTCTACCATATTGTTCCTGATATATTGTTCTGGCCGTCGGTCATAATAGCTACTTTTGCTACGATAATTGCCTCACAGGCGCTTATCAGCGGGTGTTTTACGCTTATCAATGAGGCTATTCGCTTGGACATTTGGCCTAAACATATGGTGCTATTCCCGAGTAATATTAAAGGACAACTATATATCCCGGCAATTAACTGGTTCCTGATGCTTGGCTGTATTGCTATGGTGCTTTACTTTGAAGAAAGTACAAAAATGGAGGCTGCGTTTGGTTTAAGTGTTACATTAACGATGTTAATGAGTACAGTTCTTGTGCATTTTTACCTGAGAGTCAGGCGTGTGGCTTTTGTATTAAATTTATTAATTACGAGCCTTTTTTTGATAGTTGAGCTATCATTTTTAACAGCAAACCTTCAAAAGATAAAAGAAGGAGGCTGGATTACCTTAGTAATAGGGGCTGTACTATTCTTAACGATGTTTATCTGGAGTGCAGCTAAAAAACTCAAGGCTGCTTTTACAAAGTATGTTAATATAGAATATTATATCTCTGCATTAAAAAAATTAAGTGTTGATAGTTCAATTCAGAAGTATGCCACTAATATTGTGTATCTGACGACTTCAAACAATAATAAAAAAATAGAAAAATCAATCATTGATTCAATCCTCAAAGAAGGTATCCCCAAAAGGGCAGATATTTATTGGTTTGTGCATATTAAAAGTTTAGATGAACCTTATGCACAAGAATATTCGGTTACTACAATTGTCAAGAATGATATTTATTTTATTGAATTCGGTTTGGGTTTCAGGGAGGAACCAAGAATAGGAACTTATTTCAAACAGGTGATAAGCGAATTAATAAAAACACAAGAAGTGGACATGTCGGATAGTCACGAGATGGAGTACCAACAAAATAGCATAGGTGATTTTCGATTTATTGTTATGGAGAGTTTTTTATCATACGATAACCACCTGCCTATCTGGGAGAATTTTATCATGAAGTCTTACTACAACCTTAATTTGCTGAGTGTAAGTAAATCAAAAGATTTTGGACTGGATGCAAGTCATTTAACAATAGAACAAACCCCAATAGTAATGCAATCTTTTGTTGCAAATAATTTGAAGAGAAAGGAATAATGTAACTAGAAAAAATCTCTGGAAGAGCTATAATTCAGGTTCATTATAAAGCAATGGATTGAATTACTCGAAACTAGCTCGGTTAGCTCGGGTAATTCGATTTTATACCTCAATTAATAGATGTGTTGAGTGAAATTCTCCCGTTCTTGTTTGCAGATTCTACTAAAAATCTTTTGCTCAAAATAGTACTTTCTTCAGAAGAATTAGTATAAAGAAATACAAGTGGTTGATTTAATTATATAAAATTTCATCAGAGATATTTCCGATTTTAACCTGCAAAAACAAAATAGCATTTA
>CALRLS020000308.1:0-6712 GCA_943368815.1 Cyanobium sp. NIES-981 | reverse complement strand
CTTTTTCAACTGCATTTTCAGCTATTTTCAGTTTTTCTTCCAAATCACCAATGCCTTTTAATACAATTGCTCCTAATATAATTGGAGCTAAGATACCTGCTAATTTATTGGCCACACCCATAATACTAATTCGTTTTGCAGCACTTTCTATTGGCCCTAAAATACTTACATAAGGATTAACTGCAGTTTGTAGCAATGAAAGGCCCATGCCTTGTACAAATAATCCAGTAAGAAATAAGCTGAAGGTACGTGAATTGGCTGCTGGAATAAATATTAATGATCCAAGTGCAACAATAACAAGGCCTATGACCATCCCATTTTTAAAACCGACTTTACTTAAAATAAATGAAGAAGGGATGGATAAAAAGAAATAAGACATATAGAATGCAGAAGTAACTAAAAATGCCTGAGTATCGGTCTTCAATTCACAAGCAATCTTTAAAAATGGGATAAGTGTACCATTTGTCCAGGTAATATACCCAAAGGTGAAAAACAGCACCCCAATCATCACAAGTGGCATCAGATGACTTTTTTTATTTTGTTCCATATTAATAGGGTTAAGAAATCAGCTTACTGATTCGTATAATAAATTTGTTTAGGTATAATTATTTTAATATTCATCATTTAAGCCGAAGGTTCTTTTCCGGTTGCGCCATTTACCTCTGGTAAAATCAGGAATCTCGACAGACGAGCTGCCTCTGGCAATTGATAATTCAGAAAGCGGACTAATAGCACTCCATGCCGCTGCATCATAAACATCAATTGGTGGTGCAACTTTACGTTTGATTGATTCAATAAATGCCCTGATAACAAAAAAGTCCATGCCTCCATGTCCGGCATTCACGGCATCCTGTTCAAATCTTTTCCACAAAGGGTGGTCATATTCTTTCTGATAATCTGCGAACGGCTCCCAGGTATCATGTTTCTTTGATGT
The DNA here is from genome assembly GCA_943368815.1 of Cyanobium sp. NIES-981. Taxonomy (GTDB): domain Bacteria; phylum Bacteroidota; class Bacteroidia; order Cytophagales; family Spirosomataceae; genus Emticicia. The sequence goes on along the minus strand of CALRLS020000308.1, from coordinate 5,778 downwards.
GCCTTCAATATAAATCTGGTTGCCATCATTCATCCAGATACCATTTGTTCCCTGTGCTCTGAAACCCAGCGAGTAAGGGCGTGGGCTACTTGTATCATGTATTATCACAATATTTTCTCCATTGGCACATTGAATGGTCGTGGTAACAATATCTCCAAGTTTGAATTTTACCTTGGCATTAGGGTGATTCTCTCCGCCATTAGCTACAATATAATTATGCATTCCACGTGCCTTGGTGGCCATTGATGTTAAATATAGAAACTGGTTACCATAGTTTATATCCATCCAATGAGCTACAGGTCCCAAACCATGTGTCGGGTATAAATCTCCGTTTCTGTCAATTGAGTGTTGGGTTCTCCAACGCGCCTCACTAAATCCTTTCTCACCAAATTCTACTCCTTTTCCGTAGGCAGTTTTGCCATCATTCAGCTTCACAAATCTCAAATCATGTTCGTATCCGCAATGACCGTATAACATTTCACCAAACATGCCTTTGCGTACCATATTCAGCACGGCCATAATATCACGTCTATAACAAACGTTCTCCAGAATCATACAATGCGAACCCGTTTGTTCATAAGTATCTACCAGATCCCACGATTCCTGCAAGGTAACTGTTGCAGAAACTTCTACCCCGGCATATTTACCTGCCTTCATGGCGGCAATAGCCATTGGCACATGCCATTCCCATGGTGTAGCAATCACAACCCCGTCAATATCATCCCTTTTCACCATATTCTCAAAATCTCTTTCTCCGTTGGTATAGGCTGCAGGGGCTTTTTTATTGAATTTGCTGATGATTTTATTTGCTTCCGCTATAGAGTTTTTATCAATGTCACAAATGGCAGTTACTTCTACATCAGGGCGGTACATAACCTGTTGCAGGTGTGTTCTGCCTCTCAGTCCAACGCCGATAAAACCTAATCTAACTTTTTTATCTTCATTAGGATTCTTTTTTACAATAAAAGGAATGGTGGAACTCGCCAGGCCGGTAGAGATAAAGTCGCGTCTATTCATAGTATGGTTAATTAGATTAGTTTGCAAAAAAATATACTAATTACGCAATTTCAAAAGTTTAGGGTATAAATATTATTTTATTCGCTTCACAATCGCTTAGAAACTGTTTGAGTTAAATTTTTTGAATCAAAATGAATTGTTTTTTGCAAAGACAAGGCGCTAAAACCGCAGTTTCGCAGAGCTAAATGAAGGTTTTAGTAACGCAGGATTTGTAAAAAATAAACATTTTGAGCAAAACAAGATTAACTCAAACAGTTTCTTAATTTTGTACATTAATTTCAGCGAGGAATTTGATGAGTGATACTAACAAAAAACAGGATTATAAATCGGCATCTATTGACGAAATAGGTGAAAACCATTTATCTGCTAATCCGGAGACTCCGATTCGTGATGATGCCTTTGAATTGGATGATGATACCAAAATTGAAATGATAGAGGCGCATTTCAGAGAAATTATGCATATTTTGGGACTCGACCTGCTGGACGAGAGTTTAAGAGGAACCCCTCATCGCGTTGCTAAAATGTATGTGAAGGAAACTTTTGCGGGCCTTAATCCGGAAAATAAACCAACAATGACGCTTTTCACTAATGATTATCATTATAATGAAATGCTGGTCGAAAAGAATATACAGTTTTATTCAAATTGTGAACACCATTTTGTGCCTATCATCGGCAAAGTTCATATTGCGTATATATCAAGCGGTAAAGTAATCGGATTATCAAAATTACATCGCATTGTTAATTATTATGCCCGCCGCCCGCAAGTGCAGGAGAGAATGACCATGCAGGTCGGGAATGCCCTGAAATCGGCTTTAATGACCGAGGATGTAGCTGTTATTATTGATGCCGACCACCAGTGCGTATCATCAAGAGGGGTTAGTGACCAATCGAGTTCTACCATTACAGCCTACTATGGAGGCCTTTTTAAAGAGGAAGAAAAAAAGAACGAATTTCTGAAAATTCTAAGCATCTAAAAACGCATGAATATACATGAATACTACCGCCCGATAAATTGCTGATTTGATAATTTGGAGTAAATAGAAACTTTTTTTAGATTGCCAAACTATCTAAAATATTTGCTACCAGTTATTTACTACCTTACCTTCATGAAAAAAACTCTACGGATTATTGGCTATCTGCTGCTGTTTGTTGTGGTGGCCGTCGGAATCTTATTAGCTTACGTAAAATTTGCCCTCCCGAGTATTGATGCTCCTGAAGACCTGCATGTGGAAGCAAGCCCTGCAAGAATTGAACGAGGCCGATACTTAGCCTATCATGTTACTGTCTGTATGGATTGCCATAGCACCAGAGATTATTCACTTTTTTCTGCACCACTAGTGGCTGGTTCAGATGGAAAAGGGGGAGAAGTATTTGACCAAAGATTTGGTTTTCCGGGGAAATTCATTGCAAAAAACATTACGCCCTTTAATTTAAAGGATTGGACTGATGGCGAAATCTACCGGGCCATTACTTCCGGAGTCAAAAAAGACGGTACGCCTATTTTTCCGGTTATGCCTTATGTCTATTACGGTAAAATGGATAAAGAAGATGTATATTCTATTATTGCTTTCTTACGGACACTCAAACCAATAGAAAATACAACAGAAGAGCCAAAGGCAGACTTCCCGATGAACTTCATTCTGAATACAATACCAACGGAAGCGAATCATGGAAAACTACCGGATTCTAATAATGAAGTTGAATATGGTAAATACCTTATTTATAGCGCAGGTTGCTTTGAGTGCCATACCAAGCCGGATGATAAAGGGAAGAAAGTACCGGGAATGGATTTTGCAGGTGGTTGGTCATTTAATATCGGTGAAGGAAGAACTGTAACTTCGGCCAATATTACACCTGATAAAGAGACCGGAATTGGCAATTTTACAAAAGAAGCATTTATTGCCCGCTTTAAAACTTATGCCGACAGCTCTTATAAAGCCCATACAGTAGCGAAAGGAGAATTTAACACAATTATGCCCTGGATGATGTATGGCGGAATGACAGAAAAAGATTTAGGTGCTATGTATGAATATCTCAGAACTGTTAAGCCAATAAAAAGTAAGATTGAGAAATTTGTTTATAAGCCATAGATAATAAAATAGGATTTTAGTGGAATTAATTAAAAGAGTAGCTTTTTCAGGCTGCTCTTTTCTGTTTAGTTAAACGCTTTATTTTCTATTTAAAACTCAATTATATTTTAATTTCATCCTTTTCCTTCATTAAATAAAATTTCAACATATATTTCCTGAAAAATTACCACTTGTAAATAAAATTTTCTAGGTTTCGGTCAATAATCTACATTTGGTTCATAATTTTAACTAAACCATCAAATCGCATGAGTGCTATCATTGCAATAGTAGCTATTGTTATTGTTCTATATTTATCTGTCGTAATAGTGCAACAAGGAAACGTTGCAGTTATTACCGTTTTCGGTAAATACCAGAGAATAATGACACCGGGTCTTAATTTTAAGATTCCTTTCATTGAGTACGTTTTTCGTACCATTTCTATACAGAACCGCTCGGCTGAACTACAGTTTCAGGCCATTACTAACGATCAGGCCAACGTATACTTTAAAGCTATGCTTCTATATACCGTAACCGATCAGCAGGAAGAATCTATCAAGAATGTCGCATTTAAGTTTATCGATCAGGCTAACTTTATGCAAGCCCTGGTTCGTTCCATTGAAGGTTCAATCCGTAGTTTCGTGGCAACAAAGAAACAGGCTGAAATTTTAAGTCTTCGAACCGAAATCGTATCGGATGTAAAAGAAAACCTTGACCATATTCTTCTGGGCTGGGGGTATCATCTGATTGACCTTCAGATAAATGATATTACATTCGATGAAGAAATCGTGCGTTCGATGGCAAAAGTTGTGGCTTCTAATAACTCTAAAGCTGCAGCAGAAAACGAAGGACAAGCCTTATTGATTACCAAAACCAAGGCAGCAGAAGCAGAAGGGAATTATATCCGGATTCAGGCTGAGGCTGAACGTGAGGCTTCAAGACTTAGAGGTCAGGGTTTAGCTCAATTCAGAGAAGAGGTGGCAAAAGGTATGGCTATTGCTGCCAGAGAAATGGAGAAAGCTAATCTGGATTCATCATTGATATTATTCTCGCTCTGGACAGAATCGCTCAAACATTTTGCAGAACAGGGCAAAGGAAACGTTATTTTCTTAGATGGCTCAGTTGATGGCATGGAAAAAACCATGAAACAGATGATGGCTATGCAACAGAACGACGCTAACCGAAAAGAAGGTAAATAAGATTGATTGAATTGACTTATATATAATGGGGGCATTGAAAAATGTTCCCTTTTTTTGTGCTAAGTCAGAATATATCATAAATTAATTTCATACCTATACCAATAAAAACAATACCGGAAACATATTTTACCCGCTGAATCGTGAGGTTATTCATCCGGCTTTTTATCCTGTCTGCAAAAATGGCAAATGAAGTCTCCATCACAAATATCATAACCACACAAGTCACAAAAAAGGCTGTTTCATCATAAAAATCATATTTATAGCCTTTTAGTGTGGCTGAAACCACCATCCATGAAATGAAATTGACGGGATTAATGACATTGAGTAATACACCTTTACCAAAGAAATAGAAAAAGCGTGCAAGTTTAAAATCCTGAATGCTGGAAGGGGCTTTTGTATTACTGAATTGAGCAATTCCTAATCCCATGAGTAGGAGTGAGCCGAAAATGCGGGAATATGTCGCAAAATGAGGAATATCAGGCAAAAAAGAAGTACCCAGGTATGCAATCACAATCATAATAATATCTCCGAAAATCACACCGAGAGATATTTTTACACCTGCCATATAGCCATAATCTATACTATTCTGAATTAATGCAAAGAAAACGCTACCAAATCCAAAACTTAATACTACACCTGTAAAAAAACCTAGGGAAATCGCTTCAAGCATATGGGTGTTATTTTATATAGGTTGGTTATAATTGGTCAGGAAATCGTAATACCATTGTTTTCAGGATTCCCGCAACACTGATAGAATCGGTGATTTTATCGGCCAGAACCATCTGATAAGCCTCTTGAATCGGTACTTTTTTAACCTGCAATTGTTCGGTTTCTTCGGGTTGACTTTCGGTTTGCGAAAGGTCCTCTGCCAGAAATATATAAGACACTTCGCGGCATACCGAATTAGAAGTGTGCAATTTCGAAATCTCAGTCCATTTGCCTGCAATCAGGCCTGTTTCTTCCAGGAGCTCTCTTTTGGCACTTTCCAGAATATCCTCACCTTCAGGGCTACCTCCTTCGGGTATTTCCCAGGAATATTCTTCTATAGGGAACCTGTATTGTCCTACCAGCCATGTATTCCCATCTTCATCAATAGGTATAACGCCAATCGCGATATTTTTAAAATGTACGGTTCCGTATATACCTTTCCCACCATTCGGATTCAAGACATTCTGATGATATACTTTTATCCAGGTGTTTTCATATTTTACCTCCGAGTCGAGGATTGTCCAGGGGTTCTCATTCTCATTCATAATTGCGAAATTATAACTTTTTAGCATAGCTGAAAAATTATATGAAAAATTAGCTTTTAATAGTCATTTTGACACTTATTAAACGATACTGAAACCTGAAAAAAAGCAATTATATATATGTTAGGCGGGTGTTCCGTAAAGCAAGGAATTTAAATGTAATTTTTTCGTTAAATTTATCAATTTAAAACGTTTGCATAACTTTTTAGCCAGTTTTCGGGGTGTAACTATTTTTATATTAACTCT
>CALRLS020000307.1:0-6718 GCA_943368815.1 Cyanobium sp. NIES-981 | reverse complement strand
GCCCCAGAAAGTATCTTCCAGACGAGGCGCTAAAAAATGATGGTAGGGGTGTGGTTGGTTTGGTCCAAGCCATGCATCCCAATTCATTGTAGTTGGTACTGTTTCAGGTTGAAAATCAACTGGTTTGGGTGGGCCTCCTATTGTTACTCTTACCTCTGATATTTCGCCAATATATCCGTTTCTTACCAATTCACAGGCTCTTCTGAAATTGTCAGCAGAACGTTGCATACTTCCGGTCTGTAAAACCCTGTTGTTTTTCCTGACAGCGTTTACAAGGGCTCTGCCTTCGGCAACGGTAAATGTCAAAGGTTTTTCAAGATAAATATCCTTGCCTTTTTCGGCAGCTCTGATGGCAATAGAGGCGTGCCAATGGTCGGGAGTGGCGATCACCACTGCATCAATGTCTTTTCTGTCTAAAATCTCCAGATAGTTTTCATAAACCTGCGGCAATGTTTTTTCTTCACCTAAAAACTGTTTGGCATTTTTTACGAACAATTCTTTGGTAAAGTTTTCGGTTTTGGTCTTGTCTACATCGCAGGCAGCCAGTAAATTAATCTCTTTGGTTTCAAGAAAGCGCCCCTGAAGTCCACGGGCCTGACGGCCTAAACCGATAAAGCCAACATTAATTACGTCGCTGGGAGCTAAAAATCCTCTGCCAAGCACATTTCTCGGTACAATCGAAAAAGCTGCCAGTGTCCCTGTCGTTTTTAAAAAGTTTCTGCGGGTTGTCATAGTGTAAATGGTTAAATGATGGGGTATGAATAGATTATCAAAGATAAGTCTCAAAAGGATTTTTTCTTTAATTGGATAGATTATATTTCTGAGAAACTATCAGGCTTAAACCAAATCATTGGGGTCGTCTAAAGTATAGGCATGCGTATGATGAGTCATACCGATACGAGGATAATAATTGATGGCTTTTGGCGCCGAAAGCAGAATTAATTTGGCCTGCGGACTGGCTAATTTTGTATGGCGTATCAGTTCCCGACCAATACCCAGTTTCTGATAGGCTTCATCAACAAACAAATCTGATAGATACGTACAGAACACCCAGTCGGTTACTGACCTTGCCACACCTACCAGTTGGTTATTGATTCTTGCAGTGATAATCAGATTGGAGTTTTCGACCATATTTTTCATGCGTTCGTCATCATTAACAGGTCGTCTTTCTCCAAGTGTTGAGGCATTGAGGGTGGCTGTAAATTCCTGCCAGTCGAGGTCTTTTTCCTGTGCGTATTGTATCGATACTTCCATAAAGTTTGTCTTGTTGTTTTTTGACAAAAGTATCTAAATGGTTAAGACAAAGCAAAGGAAAATAAGCACAGTGGATAAATAAAACCCTTATCATCTGTATAGATTGGCCACAAAGTATACCATTACAGGAAATTACACAATCAGAAAAAATAACAGCTCATTATTTACTTATTACGAAGCCGTACTCAAACGAAAGCTCAGAACAGAATCGCTCTAAAAGCATGGATAAAAAAAATATACTACCAAATTAGCGATATAATGCTGTCTGCCTATAAGAATTACATATAATTCTGACAGAATACTTGTCGGAACTCGCAATAAAATTTCTTTTCCGGGCGTTCTGATTTTGTTTTTCTGCATTAAATAATGATATTAAAAAAGAAATTTCTACATTTGGAACAAGAACCGGGTATAATGAGAAAAATACTTTTATATGCGTTAATATTGGGTCTCACAGGGTGTGCTACCAATAAAAAAACAACCAAAGCTCCACGAGAGGTAAAAACTGCTGTAAACTTTCCTGAAGTAGTGGCAAAACCTTTGGTAGTTGCCATTAAGAGTCGATACATCGTAAAGGATTCCTCAACTGCTAAGGTTTTTATGGAATTGGATGTTGAAAATCTCAATAAAAACAATGCCTTACAGGAAATGAAAGAAGCCTTTCGGTTGAGCTGGCTGTTGCAGACTGACTATGGTGTGAGAGATAGGCTGGCCTTTAACAGGATTGATTTTACAGAACAGAACTTTGTGGTGCGCGATAATAAAATAGAGATTGTATTTGATGTGCAACGCCCGAAGAATACGACCCGAGCCTTGTTGTTAACTGAAATATTTGAATTGGCTACAAGCAAGAAATCAAATAATGACCTCGTAATTGATTTTTCGGCAGTGAGATTGAGTGATAGATTCGGATTATATGTGACAGATTTATCCCGTCCGCTTTTCAGAAATTATATCAACAAAAAGGATACGTTTCAGATTCGCAGTATTGATAACCACGTTCGTGATTTATACCTTATCCGATATGCCAACGATTTTGATCCTGCACAGTCGCCTATGGCTACAACGCTGAGACCGGCCATCAGATCACTGAAAGTAGAGGAAACAATAAAAGTACAATCAGGAACACCGCTTCAATTGCAGAACGAAGGATTGTATTTTGCAGTTGAAGATACGCTTAACACCAAAAACGGATTCGGATTTCTGATTGTTGATAATCGTTTTCCGAAGTTTACAATGCCTGAAAAACTGGTAAAGCCGCTCATTTATATGAGTACAAGCCAGGAAACAAGAACAGTGAATGAAAATACTGATGCTAAACAGGCGCTTGACAGATATTTTCTGACAATCACAGGAGGTAATCAGGCTTTGTCGAAGAAGATTATCAAGACCTATTTCAGAAGAATTGAGGAAGCTAACCGTTTATTCAGTTCGTTTAAAGAAGGTTGGAAGACCGACAAAGGCATGGTATATATCATCCTGGGGCCGCCAAACAAAGTGCAGAGAAGCCGTGATCGTGAGGTGTGGATGTATGCCCAGAACCAGAATTTTTCAGAGATTATATTTACATTTAATAAAAAACCAAATCAGTTTACAGATAACTATTATGAGCTGGTTCGGTATCCCGAATACCAGGCATATTGGTATCCGTTCGTAGAAGCATGGAGAACAGGAAACGTAATGGAATAAATTCAGAATCAGGTGACCGTAGGGAGGGTTCCCGTCCTGACGGCCCCCGTCAGTATGGCACTCGTCCGGATGGAGACAGACCGGATTTTAAGAAAAAGCAAAAATATTTTGCTAAACCAAATTTTGAAAAATCGTCGAAACCAGATTTAGTTTTTGGTGTACAATCGGTATTGGAAACACTGAAAGGAACCAAAGAAATTGAAAAGATATTGATTCAGCGCGAGTTTGGTCATGCTGAAGTAGAAAAACTAGCCAAAGAGCGTGATTTGCCGGTTCAACGGGTACCCCTCGAAAAACTGAACCGGATTACGATGAAAAACCACCAGGGTGTAATAGCCTTTGTGTCGGCTGTCAATTATGCTAAAACATCTAATGTTGTAGCGGATATTTTTGAAAAAGGCGAAGTACCTCTATTATTGGTATTAGACAGAATCACGGATGTACGTAATTTCGGAGCGATAGCCCGTACTGCAGAATGTTCTGGTGTACACGCCATCATTGTAGCATCGAGAGGGGCAGCCCAAATCAATGCCGATGCCATGAAGACCTCATCGGGAGCCTTGAATTTTATGCCCGTGTGTCGTGAGAACAGCCTTTCGCAGGTGTTGGACGAATTGAAACAATCGGGTATTCAGGTAGTTGCCTGTACCGAAAAAGCCAGTGAAGAATTATACAGTATAGATTTCACCGTTCCGACTGCCATTCTGATGGGTTCAGAAGAAGATGGTATTACAGATTACCTTCTCGAACAGGCTGACCATTCTACCAAAATACCTATGAAGGGTAAAATAGGCTCCCTGAATGTATCGGTGGCTACTGGTGTGATTTTATATGAGGTGGTGAGACAGAGGATTTAGATTTTGATATTTTTTTTTAATGCTCTGATAATCCATGCTGATTGTCAGAGCGTTTTGTTTTTTAATAGTTTTGTACAACGATTTCATAAGATTTACAGTCAATGACTAAGGAAGAATTTATCAGCTAAAACTGCACTTATGAAAAGAATTTTTAAACTCGTCACAATTTTAATCGTGATTCAATCGAATCAGGTTTCTGCTCAGAATCCACCGACTATTAAAACTTATAGCTCAGTTGATTCACCAATGAAAAGATGGGATAAAACTTTGGGCGGAGCTCAGAACGATATTGGTCTTTGCGTAGAATTGGCAGATAATGGTGCTTATGTTTTAGCAGCTACTTCGGGCTCAGGTATAAGCGGAAACAAGGAGTCTGCAAATAAAGGAGAAGAAGATTTCTGGATAGTAAAGATTGATAAAAATGGTGAAAAAGTATGGGATAAGTCTTACGGTGGAAGCTCCTACGAATATGCAAGGACAATGGTTAAATGCGCAGATGGTGGTTTTTTGATTGGTGGAGAATCTGCTTCACCGCAGAATGGTGATAAGTCTCAACCTAACCATGCTTTTCCAAACGGAGTACCCTCTCCTGATTTCTGGATTGTGAAAATTGACGCTGACGGTAATAAACAATGGGATAGGAGATATGGTGGAAATGGCTTTGATTACCTTCATCAGCTCATTCAAACCCGTGATGGCGGGTATCTCTTAGCAGGAGAGTCGGATTCAAACGATGGTGGGGAAAAAACAGAGAATTTAAGGAACGTTAGAGATGCCTGGGTAGTGAAAATAGATGCCGGCGGAAATAAAATTTGGGATAAAACATTGGGTGGGAGTAAGAATGAAGGGGCATGGGCGGTTCTCGAATTAACCGACAGAACTATATTGGTAGCTTCTGGTATACAAGATGGTTCTGTAGGTGGAGACCTTACAGCACCTGACAGAGGTAGCGACGATATATGGGTGGTAAAGCTAAGTGAGGGTGGGAGTGTAATGTGGGACAGAAAATATGGAAGCTCAGGAAGCGAAAGGTTCCCTTCGATGGTGGAAACATATGACGGTAACGTTTTTATAAGTGCCATCATAAATGGCCCGCAGAACGGAGATGCCACCTCAGAACAAATTGGTTACGATGATTTCTGGTTGTTAAAAATTGACTATAACGGAAATAAAATCTGGGATAAACGCTATGGCGCTTACGGTTGGGAAGGAATACCAACGCTTTATAAAACATTTGATAAAAAATACCTGATAGCAGGTTCTTCTACTTCAAATGCTGGTTATGATATATCTGATTTGCCACATAGTACAAGCGATATTTGGGTACTCAAGATTGACGATAACGGAAACAAGTATTGGAATCAAAGATTCGGGTGTGATAATTTGTATTCATGGGGGCCAAACATCATTAAACCGACCCCTGATTTAGGATATATTTTTATCGGCTCGGGTGGGTATGCAAGTGGTGATAAAACAGAAAATTCTTATGGAGAAGGAGATATTTGGGTGTTCAAAGCCGGAGTAAATGATTTTGTTAATCCATTATGTACGCAACCCAACCGCGAACTTGCTTTCGTTGCAAGTGGTTGCGGTGGCACAATTAATTGGTCGGATGGTACAACCGGAGAAGGCTTATATCTTGGATTTGTAAACGAATCGGTAGTTATATCTGCCACTTGTACTGAAAATCAACATACTTCATCTGCCACGAGTTTTCGAGTAAATGTAGCATTATACCAGCATTTTATTAACGAGACCATTCAATCAGGCGATAAGACATTTAATGCTATGACCACCATTGAAGCAGATAACCTGATTGTTTCTCCTGCAGGGGCAAGATACATAGCCGGCAACAGTATTCAGTTAAATCCGGGCTTTAAGGCAGATAGTGGGAGTACTTTTAGCGCAACTATTAAAAGTTGTTTTGAATAACTGTTAAATCTCACTCAGTGTCTTCTTCAAAAACGCTCTGATAGACTTTAGTAGGCTGTCAGAGTGTTTTTATTATATGCCAATTATGGTATGCTCAACAAGTTTGCTCTCAATATATGTTCCTATTTATAGAAATATAAAGAAACTATTTTTTTAAATAAAATATATTGGCTATTTTTGGCCTCGGTCATTACAAACTGAACTATTTATAAATTTAAAGAAGACTTATTGACTATAAGTATTATCTGACAAATTTATAAGTATTATTAACTTAACTACTAAGCTAAAATTTTATAACCTGCAATATTACGGATAGAATCTTAAAAGATTTTCCTGTTGTATAACTTGAGTTGTTGAATTCTAAGCCCCTTTTAAAAAACCTAAAACGTATACCCTAAAACCTGTTTAATTATTGAGATTCTGACCGGAAAGGCTAGTTCTACTGCCTTGGTATGTCAAATTATAATTTCTAAACAGACTCTTATTTTCGCACAATTAATTTGTACGGATGGTGTAGTTTATAATAATTGTTTCTAAATAAAATCATGCAAAAAATGGAAAATGTTAAAACAACGACTATTGAAAATGCCGAAGTTTGGGTAAAACCTGAGATAAAAATATCTCAAATCAAAGAAGAGACACTCGGCGGTGGTGGTGGTGGAACTGACTTTGGTAGTGAAATAAGTGCATAAACAAAAGGGCTTATTGAATTTTGCGATTCAATAAGCCCTTTTGTTTAATTTGTCTTAATCAACTTTGCTTCACGCATTTTTTTAAGATACTGAATCGTATCTTCACTGCAAATTTCCGGGTCAATCTTAAATTTATCAACCAGTTTATCAATAAGATTTTCTACTGTAATAGGAGGCTCTATATACTCCCAGATGATACTTCCTGTTTTATTGAGGTTAATATAAGTTCCGTTTTCAGTATCTATCATGATAAGCTCATCATGTAGATTTGTAATGGGTAAATCATGATTCTTC
>CALRLS020000306.1:0-6732 GCA_943368815.1 Cyanobium sp. NIES-981 | reverse complement strand
TCCAATACGTCAATATTTTTGCCCAGACAGTTAATAAGCAGATACCTATTGCAGCAAATGGTACTGAGCAGTTGCCGCCTAAGTATTTTACATTCCACCATCTAAGCGCCAATATCACTAAAAATCTGAACATCGGTTTGTTTGAAACCGTGGTATTCGGCCAACGAAAGGTCGGCTTTGATATAAACTACCTCAATCCTATTATATTCTACCGTTATGTTGAAGGCCATCTGGGTAGTGTCGATAATTCAATTATAGGGCTCGATTTTAAATATAATTTCTTCAGGCGTTTTTCGCTTTACGGCCAATTAGTCCTCGACGAATTTAACTTTAAGCATTTTAAAAGAAAAGGATGGTGGGCTACCAAATATGCTACCCAAATAGGCATGCGCTATATAGATGCCCTGGGAATCAAAAACCTTGATTTACAGGCCGAGTACAATCTGGCTCGTCCGTATATATATAGTCATAATTCATCATACGGCAATTTTGTACATTATAATTTACCTTTAGCTCACCCATTAGGGTCTAATTTCCGCGAATTTCTGTTTGTTGCCCGCTATCAACCAACAAAACGATTAACGTTGACTTATAATCAGATGATTGCCAGACATGGTGAAGATTATAATGCATTTAACTGGGGTGGTAATATTCAGCGTAATTATAATATATTGCGCCCGCAGGATTATAATAACTACATCGGACAGGGCAATGAAGCCAATATTCAGCATTTAGAGATAAGTGGGTCTTATATGCTTGCCCAGAACTTATTTATTGATGCGGGTTTCCAGAACAGAAAAGTAAAATATACCGAAACATCTAATACTACTACTAGCAATATATTTTCGTTGGGCGTAAGATTGAATATTGGTAAAAAACAGCTATTGTTCTAGAAACAGTTTCTAAATATTTAGAATCAGCATGATTCTTTGGCTTTTCATCTACTTTTAATTTTATTTTCACAGCGTCTTCATCTTTTTTTCATATTTTTGCAATATAGTTGCATTTATTAGTGTGATTTTCCGAATCGTATGTTTGAACTCATGAAGAAAAGCCTTCTCATATTTTTCTGTTTCCTTTGTTTCTCCTCTTTAGCTCAAACAAAAGAAGGAACTAATAGCCCTCAATGTGATTGCTTTATACATGGGGTAGTACTTGATAACCTTACTAAAGAACCCATAGTTGGCGCAGTAGTATTAATAAAAGAACTAAATAAAGGAATTACTACTGACATCAATGGGCATTATCATATCGCTAATTTATGCCAGGGAACCTATACAGTTATCGGCAGGATTGTAGGTTATCAGGAAAAAACCTACACAATCAAACTTATACACGAAGCAGAGCAGGAAATTAAACTTTCGGAAGGTGAAATGCACTTAGCTAATGTTGACATTAAAGCCGAAAAGATTGAGAATCTGACACAAACCAAAAATACATTAGAAAATGCTGCCCTTGACCAGACCAGGGGACAATCATTAGGAGAAGCCCTTAAACAAATATCAGGCGTAACTACATTGCAGACAGGTAGTTCTATTGCCAAGCCTGTTATACATGGTATGCACTCTAACCGTGTGCTGATTATGAACAATGGAGTCCGGCAGGAGGGTCAGCAATGGGGCAGCGAACATGCCCCTGAAATTGACCCCTTTGTAGCAAAGAGAATAACGGTACTGAAAGGCGCTGCCGGTGTAAGATACGGCTCTGATGCCATTGCCGGGGTGATTATGCTTGAACCGGAAGCGCTACCTGATTCTACTAAAATCGGAGGCGAGATAAATACCGTCTATTTTACCAACGGGAATCAGATGGTAACATCAGGTATTTTTCAGGGTGGTTATCGTCCGGCAAAAGCGAGTGTCCCGCAATCATTTGGCTATAGAGTGCAGGGTACTTTTAAAAAAGGTGGGGATATCTCGACACCGAATTATAGGTTAGCGAATACAGGTGTAGATGAAATCAATTTTTCGGTAGGAGCCAATTATAAAAGAAGAAACTGGCAATCAGAGCTTTTCTTTAGCCAGTTTAATACAAAAATCGGCGTATTTGCGGGTTCGCATATCGGTAATGTAACAGACCTCGTTGAGGCCATCAAGAGAGGTAGCCCATTGAGTATTTATACGCCGGAGAAATTCACCTATACTATTGACAGACCTTATCAGGATGTACAACATAATTTACTAAAACTCAAATCTATTTATCAGGTAAGAACCGGAAAACTATCGCTTACTTTAGGTAGGCAATACGATTATAGGAAAGAAGTTGATATTCTGAGAGGTGATAAAAATCTGGTACAGCTTTTTCAGCTAACCACCTATACAGGAGAGTTAATTTTTGAACACAAACCTGTTTTTAAATTATTAACCGGCTCGATGGGTGTGAATGCTAATTTTCAGCAGAATCTCACCACGGGTACTTTGCATGAGCCACGTTCTTCAACAGTATTGATTCCGAATTTTCAGAACTTTACTGGTGGGCTATTTCTGATTGAAAGAATTGTGCGCAGCCAATGGGAAATAGAAGGAGGATTAAGGTATGATTTCAGGAACCTTGATGTATACAGAATTCCGCGCGGAGAGCAGAATATAGTAGAAAATAACAAGCAAAATGAGAATTTTACGGGTACTTTCGGACTAAATTTCAGACCTAGTCCTCAATGGAATTTCCTGTTTAATCTGACCTCTGCCTGGCGTGCCCCGACAGTCAATGAACTCTATAGTAATGGTGTGCATCATGGCGCTGCCAGTTACGAAAAAGGTGACGAGAAACTACGTGCCGAGGTAGCCACCAATCTTTCGTTCACTACCAATTATATTACAGGGCTGTTTCAGTTAGAATTACATATCTATAATAATTATATCCGTAATTTCATTTTTCTGTCTCCAACCGGGCGACCTACACTCACTATACGTGGGGCCTTTCCTGAGTTCTGGTATACACAAACGAATGCCCGTTTCAGGGGAATTGATTTAAGCGGTAATTTTCAGCTGATTAAAAACCTCTCTCTGAACTCTAAATTATCATACCTTCAAGCCGAAGACATCAGCCATGCACAACCTTTGATTATGATTCCGCCGAATCGTTGGGAAAATACTTTGCGCTATGATTGGAAGAAAAGCGGTATTTCATTGACCAACCTCTATGTAGCCAAACAAAACAGGGTACCAACAAAAGTAATTTTCAGTGAGATTCCGACAGAAGAAATCATCTTTAATCAATACGGTGGTGATTTTGCAGCTCCCCCTCCTGCCTACATGCTTTGGTCTGCCGCTTTTACCCAACAGCTAAAGTTAAACAACAAAAATGGCCTGGATTTATCATTAACAGTTAGTAATCTGCTCAATACTGCCTATCGGGACTACCTGAACAGGTTCAGGTATTTTAGTGATGAAATCGGGAGGAATTTTGTTCTGAGAGCCAAGTACTCCTTCTAAAAAGCAATAATTCGCAATAAATATTATTTTTGCAATAATGTTGCACAATTAAATATTGGCTCTTATATTTGCACTATTGTTGCAAATACAGATTCATCATTAATCTCTAAAACCCATGCAAAAAAATCGTATTATTCTTTTGAAATGCCTAATGCTGGCAATGTTGTTTTCGGTCGTAGCCTGTAAAGATTCTTCTGTAGATGCTGAAGAAGAAAATGAGATTATTACTACTGTGAAATTAAATTTCACCTCCGGTGGAACCACTCAAAGTTTTATTTTCAACGATCCGGACGGAGACGGTGGCAATGCCCCTGTTAAATTTGACAATATCAGTTTGAAACCGAACACAAGCTATACGCTTACGGTGGAATTATTAGATGAATCAAAAACACCTGCAGAAAACATCACCGAAGAGGTTGCAACCGAAAGTGATGAACATTTATTTGTATTTACTCCATCGCCTTCAAGTCTCCTTACCTATACCTACGGAGATAAAGATGCCCGTAATTTCCCAATCGGTTTAACCGGAACAGTACAAACCGGAGCGGCAGGTTCTGGTAAATTAAAAGTACAATTGCGCCATCAACCACCTGTAAATGGGAAGGACGTAAAAGATGGCACGCCAATACCGGGTAGCGATGATGTGAACCTTGATTTTAATATCAGTATTCAATAAGTCATTCTTTATATAGTTTAGTTTAGGCAATAAATCCGGAGGTCTTTGACCTGCGGATTTTTATTTTGAAGAAGTACGAAGGTTTAGTTCTGTACTTATCTTTACGGTTTTAATGGATGCCATACCCTGTTTATTCTCGATGGTATCCAGTAATATTTCTGCCGCTGTTTTTCCTATTCCGAAAGCAGGCTGCACAACTGTGCTGAGTGGAGGGTCTAAGAGATGGGCTACTCCTAAATTAGTAAAGCCAATAAAGGCTACTTCTTCCGGAATCAGTATACCCTTGGCCTTTAAGGCTGCAAAGCAATCCAGAGCCAGGCGGTCGCTGGCAGTAAAAATAGCATCAGGTTTTTGTGAGTCTAATAATTCAAAAACCACTTGTTGCGCTTCTTCAGGTGCAAATCCACAATAGCGAACCAGCTTGTCGTCAAACGATATTCCGTGTCTGCTTAAAGCCGCTTTATAGCCTTCAAGTCGTTCGTTGGTGGTATATAATAAAGAAGGGCTGGTAATATGGGCAATTCTTTTTCTTCCTGACAGAATCAGGTGTTCGGTTGCTTCAAAAGCTCCCTGAAAATTATCCGCAATTACTGTATCAGCTACTATATCATTTGAAATACGGTCGAAAAGTACAAGCGGCACCCCCCTGTTCTGTATTTCGTGCAAATGCCCTACATCAGTTGTTTGTCCGGACAATGAAATCAATACGCCATCTACCTTTCGCCCTAATAGATGCTGAATATTGCTGCGCTCCCGTTCATAAGACTCATGGCTCTGGAAAATGACCACATGATAGCCCCTGTCATAAGCGACTGCTTCAATCCCATTAATAGCCTGTGAGAAGAAATTATTGGCTATTTCCGGCACTATTACTCCTATGGCCCTGCTACGGTTTTCTTTCAGACTCAAAGCAATCGGATTCGGATGGTAATTCATCTTCTCTGCATATTCCAATACCAGCTTTTTTGTCTCAGCATTAATCTCATAACTACCCCGTAAAGCTCTCGAAACCGTAGAAGTAGAGAGATTAAGGGCTTTGGCAATATCTTTTATCGTGATAGCTTCCAAGATTAAATACAATTTCTTAAAATGTTGGTATCGGCATCAATAAGCAGGCTCAGCTACTATTAACAACCAAAGATATTGAAATTATCGGTATCAGCTGCCATTTTGGTAACGTTCCCGATAACGATTGCATAAATAAAATCAATTAATATTTGTTTCTTCCTACATTACCTTTGCATCTTAGCATATAAGTTTGATTACATACGCAGACCAGGGCTAAGGCTATATCTTAGAATAATTTTATTAATATAATAAAAATGTTTAATCTATCAGGCAAAGTTGCACTTGTAACAGGCTGCAATAAAGGTATAGGCAAAGCCATGGCTATCGGACTGGCCGAAGCAGGTGCCGATATTATTGGCGTATCAGCGAGCATTGCGTTGGAAAACAGCGCTGTAGAAATAGCAGTTAAAGGTATGCAAAGAAATTTCAAGGCATATCAGGCAGACTTTGGTAATCGTGAGAGCCTTTATCAGTTCATCAATCAGGTAAAAGCTGATTTCCCTGTTATTGATATTCTGGTGAATAATGCAGGCACTATCATGCGCAAACCTGCTGCTGAACACCCCGATGAATATTGGGATAAGGTAATGACAATTAACCTCGATTCGCAGTTTATTCTGGCACGTGAAATAGGTGCCAGAATGGTTGAGCAGAAATCAGGAAAAATCATATTCACTGCTTCATTGCTTACATTTCAGGGAGGTATTAATGTGCCGGGATATGCTGCAAGCAAAGGCGCTATTGGTAGCTTGGTAAAGGCTCTTGCCAATGAATGGGCATCAAAAGGCGTTAATGTAAATGCCATTGCCCCGGGCTATATTGCTACTGATAATACGGAAGCATTAAGAAATGACCCTGAAAGAAGCACATCAATATTAGCCCGAATTCCGGCCGCACGTTGGGGAGAAACAGAAGACTTTAAAGGCCCGGCAGTATTCCTGGCCTCTTCTGCATCAGACTATGTACACGGCACTATTCTTACTGTAGATGGCGGTTGGATGGGGAGGTAAACTATTGAGTGATTGTGTGAATTAGTGATTGAATGATTAATATCCTTGGTGTATAGAGTAAACTGCATTATTTAAAATCAGTGAAATCCTAAAATCAGTTAAATCACAGTTCAGACAAAAAAACAATCACTCATTCACTAAATCACTAATTCACTAAATTATTAAATATATGCAATCAAGATACGAAAGTAGTCCGAAGGAAACAGCCGGAATGACTACTAAAGAACTAAGAGATAATTTTCTGGTTGAAACCCTGTTTACGCCAGACCAGATACACATACTTTACTCTCATTATGACCGTATGGTTCTGGGCGGTGTAATGCCTGAAAATGAAGCCATACAATTGGGGACTTATGAGGAATTGAAGTCTGATTTCTTTCTTGAAAGAAGAGAAATAGGGATTATCAATGTAGCAGGTGATGGCAGAATAACAGTTGATGGAGAAAGTTTTAATATCAATAAATTAGACTGCTTATATGTGGGCAAAGGGTCGCAAAAAGTAGTTTTTGAAAGCACCAACAGTGATGACCCTGCAAAATTCTTT
>CALRLS020000305.1:0-6740 GCA_943368815.1 Cyanobium sp. NIES-981 | reverse complement strand
AGCTCTTCATTAAGATTTACGAACCAACATTACCTGGATAGCCCTCCCGATATTAAGGTAATGTTGAATGAAATTTTTTCACCGTACAATGAAAATGAAAAACTAAACCTTAATATTATTTGTGTTGGATTTAAGCTATTTGAAAGTATCGAGTTTAAAAGTATACTAAAAAATTCGTTAAGCAAAGTATCTAATCCATCCTTTTATATCATAACTAATACTGCAAAAAAAGAATTACAAATAACTGAGATTAATAAAAATATATATTCAGACAAATCAATAAAATTAAACGAGTCTGATATTTTTACTTGTAGCTTGAAAGAATATGAGAAAAGTCTGAATAATAATATTTCACCATCATTAGGAACACTCTTCTCCGAAATATTCAGAAGAACTTCAAAGAAATTTAATACGAATTTCACACCAAGAAGTATAGCAAAGCATGAAGTCTATTCGTACTTTCTGTATAGCAAGTCGATTTGGTTAAAAGAGACAAATCGAAATAATATTGACAATTACTATGAAAGTTCTAAATATTTTAAAGACAAAATACTGGTCGAAATTGCTTTTACTTTTGTAAGAAACTTAGGTTTAATAAACATTCTGGACCTTATAAAAGGACGAGTAGGCTTATATCTTGATAGCTATAATAGTAAGTTCATGACTGAAAAAAAAGCAGGTGAAAGCATTGAAACAATTTATAGCTTAATATCCGAGTTTTCTGCTAGCGGAAATGACGATTTGATAAACTTTGGTGAGGAAAAGGAATATCAATATTCAAAAAATTATTTTAAGCTTCCACTCATTAACACTATATCAGAATTAGGAAAAATCCGTGCAGAAATTAGCCAACTATTTAATACCAACATAAAGAAAGAACATGAATTTCTTTATCAATTAAACAAATTTCTACAAGAAGAAAGAAACAATTTTACTTTAGGTAAAACTGCTTTACTTTACCTTTTAAGGAGTAATAAATTATCTAATGAATGCCGAAGGAATTTAATAGAAAATTGCACATTTGATGTAAATTCAGGTGCTCATTCGCATCCGAAAAAATTTGTCCCGGAATTATTTAGATTATTTCAGAAATCCCCTAATCAGAATTTCTTTTTTATCCGGAATAGAATAAATAATAACCAATATCACTATTGGGAAAGCTTTTCTAAAAATAAGCTGTTACAAACTAATCTTTCAATTAGTTATAATTTTCACAAAATCTTTTTAGATGATAAATGGAATACCTTACTAGCTGTTCTGGAGTCAGGAATGGTTATTAAAGACTGCCTTAAGGATAAATTTCATAAGCTGAATAATGTTGATGGCTTTTTTGAATGGTTTAAACAAAAAAGAATATTAATTACGCTAAGCTATCAGATAGCATATGAGTTGGTATATCTAAAAGATCCTGATTTTAAAACGAAAATTGACAGCTACAATAAAAACAGTGGTGACCATTCTGAATTCAATTTAATATTTGAGCTTGAACATGGTTTTAAAAAGTACCTGATAAACGAAATTTTCCACTCCAATATAAAAAACATTGATGAAAATTATATCAATCATTTCTTTACAAATATTGGGATAGTTTTTCTTCCTTATTGGGAGCACAATCACCATGTATCCTTGTTCTTGAATTTTAAAGAAACGCCATCTGATATAAGTAATGAAATTACCTTGAATGCAGGAAAAGTAAAAAACCTCAAAATCAATGCTTTTGGTGGGTTTCATATGTATAGAAAAGGTAATTCTAACTCTATTAATCCTATCCATATCAAATTTGAGAATCAACCAGAAGACCACATAATTATTACCAGAGATTTCGAAAAGTTATTTCTTTTATATTTCCTGAATGTGTGTAGGGGTATTATGTTTCAAGTTCAGGTTTCACCTAAACTATGCTATAATAAGCATTTTATATTAGATGGACTGACAACCTATAAAGATTGGTCGTCTGAAGAATTTTATATTCAAATGGCAAATTTCATGCAAAATGTGAGAGGTTTTGAATACGAACAACACCCTGAACTTTTCTATTCATTAAAAAGTCAATTAAGCTTTGATGAACTTCATAATAAATTCATAAGTATATTAAATAAAGCGAAACATTCTGGTGAATTTTCAAAGAAAACGATAAAACACCTTCAAGAACTTTTAATTGATATAGCATAATGGGAGTTTCTTATTTTGAGGATGATACCAGTTAATAATCTTTGCGACTGTCTTATAGAACAATACCTCGGAATTAATCCTGATGAAAAATATATCACGATTTCCCAAATTGTGATATGCTGGAAGGCGTAGATTCTCTTCATCCAAAGGAATCAGTAATACTATCTAAAAGGGGCTCTATGAAACTTTTGCATTTAGGCGAACTATAAGCTTCCATAACCCTGTTCACTGACCATAACAGATACTCCATTCTCCTACACTTCCGGCCATCTCCCATTCTCCTTCGCTATATCGATAAGTTTCTGCCCGTGCTCGGTCATTAGTCCTTCGGCTACCATTCTACTAACTCTTTCTACATTGGGTTTGCTCCAGTTGCTTTTGGGTTTGCGGGGTGTAAATTGCAGATAAAAACTCCCTTCGTCTCGTTTATTAGCCTTTGAATCTATCCAGCCATAGCATAAGGCTTCTTCGATAGATTCGGCATAGTTAATGCTTTTGGTTGTGCTTTTTTTGTTATGAATAACCAAACATACCACCTTTTTAGTCTGGCAATTCTCTGCCAGCCATTCCCGCCATTCAAGTCGCGTTTCAGCCTGCACTGCTTCGATTCCTTTGTTGTTTTCCATGGTTTATTGAGTGATTGAGTGAATTAGTGATTGAGCGATTAGTATTAGAAGTAGATTAACAAGTTTTAGAGTTGACAAGTTTAATTCCATCAATCTGATTAGCAATTAAACAAGTTCTCCTTAATCTTAATAATCACTCATTCACTAAATCACCAAATTGACTTAGATAATGCTGATTAAACATAATGCCGAGTATATTACCGAAAGGGTCTATGACGGCTGCGGTGATGAAGCCTTCGCCCCATTTGGTGATGGGTTGGTAGGGTTTTCCACCTAGTGATAACAGCCTTTCTAATGATTGTTCAATATCATCTACATGCCAGTATAAGATTGCCCCACCCGACGAGCCAGCTGAAGATTGTGGTCTGTATTGTTGATTGATGACACCGACTTCCTGCTGATAATCACCCACACGGTATTCGATATACGCAGGATTCTCTGTATCAGGTCTCTGGAAATAGGGTTCACTGCCGAATACTTCATTGTACCATTCACGAGCGGCCTTTACATCATCTGCCCAATAACTGACATTGGCCATGCCACGTAATTTTGTTTTTGCTTCCATTTCTTTAATGTGTTAGATTTGATTATGAAACAAAGTTAATTCGTGCCAATGACAGAGGTATGTCAGGGGTATGGAAAAGATTTGAAATAGATTGAGACTCCATGTGATACTCAACAACCCCTATTGGAATAGATTTTCTGTTTTTATTATTGCAACATTGTTGCAAAAATAAAAACATTTCCTACCTTTGCCAAAAACTTAATTAAAATGGTAGAAGTATTCATTACAAATGTCCGGGAACCAATTCAGGCAAAAACAATGCTTGGCGTTCTTGAAAATAGTTTTCCTGAATTAAAGCTCAATTTTGATTTGGAGAGCTCGGCATATCCTTTCCCTTGTGGCCATACTATATTAAGGGCGGAAGGCGCACAGATTAATCCTGAAAACATACTTTCAAAAGTACGCAGCGCAGGATTTATGTCCGAGGTTTTAGAAGATAAAATATGTAAATAGCATGACAGAATTCTGGGAGTCCAACTTTATAGAGAAGCGGGAAATGTGGGGATTTGAACCATCTCATTCCGCTGTATTGACAAAAGATTTCTTTGTGCAGAAATCAGTAAAAAATATGCTTATCCCCGGCATTGGTTATGGCAGAAACGCACAGATTTTCAGAGAGAACGGCATAGCAGTAACCGGCATTGAAATCTCTAAAACCGCTATTGAAATGGCAAGACAACATTATGGTACCGACATGACTATTTATCATGGCTCTGTAGTGGATATGCCATTTGATGAAGTGCAGTATGAAGGCATATTTTGTTATGCTCTGATTCATTTATTAGATAATGATGAAAGACAGAAACTCATCAATGACTGTTATAATCAACTGTCAGAAAACGGCTACATGGTTTTTACGGCTATTTCGAAAGAAGCGCATACCTATGGCAAAGGCAAATTTATCAGCAAAGATCGTTATGAGATATTTGAGGGAGTGAAAATGTTTTTCTATGATAGAGAATCCATTCATGAAGAGTTTGATAAAGTTGGATTATTTGAAATCATTGAGGTAAAAGAGACTTATCCATTTTATCTGATTAAGTGTAGGAAGGGAGACAGCAATAGTTAACTATATGCGCCACTCACTTCTGCGAACGAGGATACACGTGACATACTACCCCTATTCCCCTACCAAGCCCTCAATATCTTGATTTGAAACTGAAAAATTGAAGGTGCTAAACAATGATTATACGTAAAAATAAATAAATTTGTAGAATCAACAAACCTAAAACACGCATTGCACTTTAGAAATTTACATAACCATAACGTTTATGAAAATCAAACCCGAAGAACTAAGCGCTAATAATTACGTATTGGCCGACCAGTTTAATCACATGGAGCTTGTCCCTTTCGTGCAAACGTATATGAAGAAACGTACTGCTCCGGTTATTATCTATTATGTGCTCAATCTTATATTCTTCACGGCTCTGGTATTCTTTTTTGCCAGATACATCAGCCTAAAGATAATCAGTGTGAGCCACGGTCTTGAATATATTAGTATCGGCTTTCTCATTGCACTTTTGCTTATTCCGGTTCATGAGTTTATTCATGTGCTGGCCTATCGCTGGCAAGGCGCAGAACAAACTTCCTATGATATGAATCTCCGGAAATTCTATTTTCTGGCAGTGGCTGATAAATTCGTTGCCAACAAAACCGAGTTTCAGTTTGTAGCTCTTGCGCCGTTTGTGCTTATTACCATAGGTTTGTCGGTATTCTTGTTTTTCTCAGGGCCCTTATTTACCATTAGTATCCTTGCGGCAATATTCGTTCATGCGGGTTGTTGTGGAGGAGATTTTTCTTTGCTCAGTTATTTTAGTTTTCATAAAAACAAAACCATTGTTACTTATGACGACAAAGACAATAAAATCTCTTATTTTTATGAGAAAGTAGTTTAACACTACGATGCTTTTTCTATTATAAAACAGGCATTAGAGAAGAAATATATCACCAAAAAAGGGATTTTGTGAGAAAAAAGGGAGGGCATCAGCAACGAAACGATTCACGATTTCCTGCTCGTGCGCCCGACAGCAAGCCCGGTTTGTCATTTTGAAGAATTACCGTATGATGTATTATTTAGTGGGCACATTACATCAGTTTGGCATTAGTCCATACACCTTGCTATAAATTTCAGCCTTAGCAGGGACTAAATCAATGGCATCTGTTGCCATCAGATATAGATTTACGCTGTTTTTGGTAGTATCGTAGGCGGGTTGGATATAGTCGGGGTCTGCTATCCGGAAACCGTTCCGCTCATAAAACTCAATCCGTTTTTTGGCAACACCACCCATAGATGGCGGCTCGGTCTCCAAAACCAATACCTTATATTGATTCTTTAACTCCCCTAAAGCCCTCGCTCCCATGCCAGTGCTTCTGTATATCTGATAAATTTCAAAAAACTCTACAAACAAAAAATTACTCATAGGCCAGGTGACAAAATAACCCATCGAATTCTGGTTGGAGTCAATCCCGAAAATGCTTGTGTTTTCATTGTTAAACAAAGCATAAAACTGCTGCTCATTTCTTTGCTCATCAATCGGGAAAGTCAGGCAGTATTGGCTATACATAAACTCCCATTCTTCTTTTGGTGCGGTTTTAAGGTCTCTGAAGTTCATAGGATGCGTTTGTTAGTGGTAGTTAAGTGCTAATTTACATCTCTTTTCAATAACCATCTATAATTGCATTAAAAAATCATTCATTACTTAATCTCTCTCTTTTAATCCTCATCTGAAAACAGGCGATTGTTTAAAAATTTCGTCAAACAACAAATCAATATGCCAATTCCCAGGTTTCAGGTGTTCACTTATTCTTCATTAATTGTAAGCATCTTAATAGACTTATTGTCACCACAGGTACCGATAAATAATTATTCTGATAAATCCTTGCCATTTTTTTTCGCATCTTATATATTTAGTCCGATATGTCTGCAACAAAAAAGTCTTTTTATAAAGTACTCATTATTAAAATCACTTTCGTTTTATGTCACAGGAATCCAGCGAAGAGAAACCATACAATAAGCAGAATTTTGATAAGACCTCAATTATCAAAGAGATACTTCTAAATAAAGTAAAAGGTTTAAATTGGTACTACTTTAAACTTGATTTAAACAAAAGTTTAGACAATATTGCCGACAAAGGGCTGATTTACAATAAAGACGATGATTTTTTTGAAAATTTCAATGTGGGAGAAAATGGCAGAGTTGAAATAATAAACACCGAAATTAAAAAAACTTCAAGTTTTAAAGACCCCATTGTTGTGCTAAGAAATATCTTCACGATAACGGATTGTAATCCTGAAATATTTAAAGAGATTGCCCAGAGAATATTCGATAAAAAAGATATTCCGAATAAATCGGATGCCGACCAGGGACTTCTCGGTAA
>CALRLS020000304.1:0-6756 GCA_943368815.1 Cyanobium sp. NIES-981 | reverse complement strand
TAAAGAGGCCGCGGGTGTCAATTGGGAATACAGGAGCGGTGATACACAGGTGCTGGGACTGGTGCTTGAAAAAGCGTTCGGCAAAAATATTTCTGCGTTGATTTCTGAGTATTTCATGAAACCGATGGGAGCAGAAAATGATGCTTTATGGTTATTGGATGGTGAGAAAAAACATGAAAAGGCTTTTTGTTGTTTTAATGGAGTCGCAAGAGATTATGCACGTTTCGGAGAGCTAATGTTAAGGGATGGTAAATGGAAAGACGAGCAGATTGTGCCTGAAAATTATATGAAAACTGCCTTAGTTCCGGCCACTTATCTGAAAGACCCGACTGAGGGAGGCAAGCCGGTAGATTTTTATGGTTATCAGTTCTGGATTGTGAATCACAAGGGTATGGATATTCCATCAATGAATGGTTTATTCGGGCAATATGTATTTGCTATCAAAGATAAGAATGCCATCATAGTGCGACTGGGCGAAACCAAGGTAGTAAAGCCAATCCATCATTTTCAACCGGAGAACTATACTTATATAGATGCCGCCCTATCGATATTGAAATAAGGAGGGGAAAATTTGTTACTTTTTATAAACAATCGCTTCTAATTTTAGTAATAACAGCATAAATGAATGTATGCTCTATAAATAATACAACCTATGCAATCATCAGGATTTAAACTCAGATTTATTATAGGGATAATCATGGCAATTGTGGCTTTGATTAGCTATTATGGCAAAAACCAGACGAACCCTATTACAGGTGAAGAACAACATATTGATTTAACACCCGAGCAGGAGGTGGCCATGGGTTTGCAGAGTGCGCCACAAATGGCACAGGAATATGGAGGATTGTATGGTGACAATGAAGTACAGCAACAAGCAAAAGCAGTAGGCTATAAAATAGTGAAACAGCTGGAAGATGAAGCCAAAACTAAGGGCGTACAAATACCCTATCAGTTTGATTTTCATGTACTGGCTGACGACGAGACTGTAAATGCTTTTGCTTTGCCTGGAGGACAGGTTTTTATTACTGTAGGTCTATTAAAACGCCTCAAAACCGAAGCCCAACTTGCAGGTGTACTCGGGCATGAGGTTGGTCATGTGGTTCACAGACATTCTGCACAGCAAATGGCGAAATCAGATTTTTATCAGGGTCTTGTGGGAGCAGTAGCTACTGCTACGACTGACCCTAATTCAGGTATGGGAGCAGGGCAGATAGCGCAATACGTGGCACAGATTCAGCAAATGAAATTTGGTCGTGAAGACGAGTTGCAGTCTGATGAATTTGGGGTAAAATACATGATTGCATCGGGCTATGACCCAAATGCCATGATTGACGTAATGAAGATTCTGGAAGAAGCAAGTGGTGGCGCCCGTCAGGACGAATTCATGAGTACGCATCCAAGTCCCGAAAACCGAATTGAAAAAATAAAAGAGCATATTGCCAGATACGGTGGCGAAAAATATCAATAATCAGAGTACATATAAAACGCAGGGGTGGTTTTGAAAAAGACTGCCCTTTTTTATGTCCGTTTGCTTATTAAAAAATATATCTTTGTATTGAAGTTGTTTAGGATTATTCCTTTCGTTTAAAAATGTGTTGTTTTGGCTACGCCTGCATCAAATGATTTCAACCATAGCGATGCTATGTTTTTATCATTTGATTTGGCTCGCTCAAAACACCCCTATTTTTAAATCGTAACAAAAATCCTAAACAACTTCATTAAATAGAGGATTAGAAAAGAAATATTTCCCGGGGTTTTACGTATTATCCTGAAAATCCTGTTTACCATGAACGTGCTTGACTTAGTTTTTATCGTTATCCTTTTTTACGGTGCTTATCGGGGCTATGTAAAAGGGCTTTTTATTGAAATCATCGGTGTGATAGCCTTTATTGTGGCGATTGTTGTCGGCTTCAAATTCTTAGGTTTCGGCATGAATTTACTGGCACCTACTATTGGCGAAAACATGGCCAATCGGTTTCTTCCATACCTGAGTTTTGCCATCATCTTTTTTCCGACTATTTTCTTAATCAACAAACTGGGTTGGATGCTACGCAAAGCTTTAAGGCTTACTATACTAGGAACAATTGATGGCTTTGCAGGCGCTTTAGTGGGGGTGTTTACCTGGGTATTTGGTATCAGTACCTTTCTATGGCTGATGAGCGCCATCGATATATTTTTGCCAAAGCACCTCACACAGGACTCTATTACCTACCCTGTTGTAACCAAAGTGGCACCTACGGTTATTTCTAAAGTTTCAGACTGGATTCCGGCCGGGGGTAATCTTATCCGTCAATTAACAGAACAGAATAAATAGTTACATGAGTACTTTTAAGCGAATAAAGGTTTTTTTGTTGCGGGGTAATATATTAGACCTCGCCACAGGGGTAGTAATCGGTACAGCCTTTCAGAAGATTATTTCGGCTTTGATTGATAAGGTCTTTATGCCTGTCATTGGTGTAATGATAGGAGGTATTGATTTGAAAAACAGATATGTCGAAGTATTATCTGTGAAAATCGGCTGGGGAGAAGCTC
This sequence comes from Cyanobium sp. NIES-981, assembly GCA_943368815.1. Lineage (GTDB taxonomy): Bacteria > Bacteroidota > Bacteroidia > Cytophagales > Spirosomataceae > Emticicia. The sequence continues at coordinate 4,224 of CALRLS020000304.1, read as the reverse complement.
TGCAAGCCACTTTTGATTTTGTGATAGTAGGTACAATTCTATACTTCTTTCTGAAAGCACTAGGGCAAAACACTGAAGCTAAGCCACAGGTAGATGATTTGCTGATTGAGATAAGAGACGAACTGAAAAAACTGAATGCAAATACGGCTCAAAATAAGAAATAATAGCACATTTTATAGCTTATTGACTATTTCGTAACTGCCAACTATTAGCTCATTTACTCCATTTACAAAACATAAACCTCCATTTTCAAATTCAGACTTTTGAAGCAGGGTTTTTCCATGCAACTTTGTGGTGTCATTAAACATAGATTTATAAACGCCATGAAAACTTTAGTCTTTATTCTATTCACATTTATGCTCACAGAAACATCATTTGCACAGACAGGTGCATGGAAAATTGAAGAAGGCAAATTGCCTAACGGAAAAACGTATACCGGAAATCTGAACATCAAAGCAGTAGGGAAAACCTATGATGTAGATTGGGTTACCTCAGCAGGTAGTTATGGAGGTATCGGTCTTCTGGCAGACGGAAAATTATTTGTAGGCTATGGTATTGGCGGCGGCGACTACGGCATTGTGGTATACAAGAATAATGCTGCCACAAAGAGTTTTGAGGGAGTATGGACAACCGGGAAAATGAACGGTGCTACCGGAACAGAGGTATTAGCAAAAAATGCCGATGGCAATTTTGATGTATCCGGAAAAAACGCTGACGGCTCGGCCTATAAAGGCAAACTAATGCTAGAAAAAACAGGTGATACTTATCAGGCACAATGGAATGTGGCAGGTGCTACGTATAATGGGGTAGGCTTTACGTCAGGCGATTATCTGATTATTGGTTTTGGCTTTGGACAGTCTTTCGGCACAGTCGAATACCTTATTGCTGGCAGCAAGGCCCGTGGCCGTTGGGCAATGGGTGGTGGTGCAACGCTAGGTACAGAAAACATTACCAAATAATCAATATTGAAATTTAAATGGATTTATCGATTGATTTGGTTTTTTTACTCAATCATGTTTAGACTCAAAAAATTTATATAGAATGGATAACTCTCAGAATACTTCAGCCAATGCATTTGATGTTCATTACAATCGGGTTACAGAAATGGTTCATTGCTATGCCGAATCAGTTGGTCTTACCAGAGATCAGGTATATAATGCTGAAAAGAACAACTGGCAATGGAAAAACGGTTCAGCCAATATTGAAGTATGGATTCAGAAATTGAATTTTGAAAACGGTACACGCAGAGATTTCTTACGGGTTTTTTGCCCGATAATGGAATTACCTTTAACTAATCCGATGGCATTCTACCGTCGCTTGCTCGAACTGAACGATATTAAATTAGGTATCAAATTTTCAATGGTTGCCAATTCACCTAAAGTATGGGCAAGTTTTGAACGTGATATTAAAGGCATTGATTATAACGAATTATCGACATTTATTTCGGACTTTGAATACTGGGCCGATAAACTGGACGATGAATTAAAAGCAGAATTTCCACTTTTAAACTAGGGGTTTGTAGATATAATCTTTCAAAAGCCATCAGGGTAATTTCTGATGGCTTTTTTTGTGAAAAATTATCTATCATTTCTTTATCAAAAAACACAGATGAAGGCAAATCTTGGGGCTAAGTTTAGCTTATAATTTACCACCAAAGGTCATGGAGGAACAATTGAAGTCGAAAGCAAGGAAGGTGACGGAACGACTTTTATTGTGAAATTACCAGTTTATTTACCTTCTTGATGTAGCACGTCGTCCACCTCCGCCAAGCCCAAAAATTCCAATTATAAAACCTAACCAATAGAAGAAACCCGTATTGTTTTCAGCATACAAACCGTAGTCACTAGTAAATAATTTACTTATTAACGCAAATGGGAAAACAAGTCCATGAATAAGCCCATAAAAGAAACCATGTTGGTGTGCGGTGAACCCCGTTGGCGCACAAGATGAAAGTATGATTATTATTAAAACGAATAATAATGATAATACAAATTTTGATTTTTTCATCTTAATAAAGAGTTATGGTTGGACTTACTTTAATCTATTACTTATCATATAACTATGAAACAGGTATCTATGGTTATTTAAATTAAGCAATTTTTTTTGGAGAAAGTGAAGCACAAATAATTACAATCTGTCTTCTCCTTAATAAGTCAAGTTTATGTCAACTTATTTCAGCAGAAGATAAAGAAAAAATACTATTCAGTTTTTATAGGAGATTCTTTTATTTAGCATCCGGGAAAAATCCAACATTTCGAGACTAATCACTAGTCTTGCTGCCTAATAGTTCTACTACACATATATATTTAGCAAGACGGGAATAACAAACCACAAATAATCAAAGCTGATTTTCAATGTCCATGCGTACATGCAACACACGGATAATTTCTATTATATCGTTTATGCCTGTGCGATAAAATATATAATGTTTCCCATATAGAGCCTTTCGATAACCAAGCCTTATATGCTCTGCAGGTTTTCCCGCTATATGATCGTCTGCCAAACCATCAAAGCAGGCCAATAGGCCACCAACATATTTTTCAGCTTGCTCTACTGACCATTCCCTAACAGTATAAGCCCAAATATTTCGCAAATCACGTTGTGCTAATTTTGTAAGTTTGTATTTAGCCATTGTGATTCTACGATTGCTGCTTTAATTCTTCTAAGAAAATTTGAGGATTAAAATCTTCAACAAAGCCACTTTCTTCACCATCAATTAACGCTTGCTGTAAGAGTTCGAGCTTTTTTTGTTCTTGTTCCAACAAACGCAAGCCGGCACGTATAACTTCACTGGTCGTAGTGTAAAGACCAGCTTCAATTTGCGCTTGAATAAACGAATCGAAATGAGGGCCGATAGATACCGATGTGTTCTTGCTCATATCTTTACCTTTTTGATAGTATTCAAAACAAAAGTACCAAAGATTGGTAATTGTGACAAGTATTAATTTTCAGTAAAAAAGAAAAAAGCCCTCAAGAGAGGGCCTTTTTTCTGGAAAAACTATGATGAAACAATTCTACTTAATACTTTTTAAAATATTTTCAAATATAATGTTTTCTTTCAGGAAATTATTGTGCTATCCACAATTTTGTTGAGTTCAGATTCGTTCCACCCGCTGCTGCTTTAAAGTTTTCAGCATTGTAGGTAATCTCATCATCAGGATACACAAAACGGCTATAGTTGCCAAAATTACCTGTATAATACTGTGTATTTGAGGTCGAAACCGGGGTTTTACCGCCGGTTCTTCTTTTCAGCGTCCAGGCATCAAATGGTTGTCTGAACTGGTCAATCCACAATTGTGCATAAATCTGGTTCAAGGCAGTTGCAGCGTCAGCCGAATAAGCTACTTTAGGGCTGGTCAACAATGTATTTAATTCAGCCGCTGTTGCTTTAGCCGAGGTCGGTTTCGCTACTGTCCATACAGATGAACTAACAGCAATACCTTTCCACATATCAACAGATGCTTTGATACCCGCTTCGTATTCAGCCTTAGCTGTAGCAGCATTGGCAGTTACACCCATACCTCTGTTATAGATTTCAGCTTTGATGAAACGTACCTGCGCCGCCGTTAAGATTAACTCAGGAATAGAAGTTAAATCCTGTTCGAAATACAAGTTTACAGGTGAGTAAAGGTTACTTGTACCTTTATCGCTCCATGCTGTATAACGTTTTTTATCATAAGGCAAACCACCTTCAGTTGGTGTTACACCAGATACCGGATTTTGCGGATAAGCTACCCATTCTCCGGCATTGTTCGGCTCGTAGAAGATTTTAGCGCGAGGGTCAAAAATACCGCTACCGTCTTTATTATCATTGGCTGACATCATGTTCCACATAGTAGAACCCATTCTTAAGTAACAGTTAGCCGAGAACGACCACTCACGCCACTGTAAAGAAAGATTCAAAGCCGCTGGCCAGATACCGATGTTATCAGTATCAGCTAACAAAGGTTTAGTCAAGGCTTCTGTAATATGCGCAGTAGCCAATGTTTTGTCTTTGTCATAAGCCGTAGCGGCTATATACAAACGAAGGCTGTTCGCAAACTTGGTCCACATAGCCACATCACCTTTGAAAAGCGTTTCGTAATTACCTAGCGAAACCTGTGAGGCATCAGCTTTCAGATTATCAACCGCCCATTTCAGATTAGTTAAAATGTCAGCATAGATTTCCTGTTGCGTATTGTATTTAGCTTTGTACACTCCTGTACCTTTATCGGCAGCTAAAGC